>NZ_CP028942.1:1640964-1940964 GCF_013307225.1 Polynucleobacter tropicus
CCCTGACCGCCTTGGCCACCTTGACCACCCTGGCCACCTTGACCACCGCCTTGGTTACCGCCCTGACCGCCACCTTGGTTACCGCCCTGGCCACCTTGGCCACCGCCTTGGTTACCGCCCTGACCGCCTTGAGCTCCACCTTGACCACCGCCTTGGTTACCGCCCTGGCCACCTTGGCCACCTTGACCACCCTGGCCACCTTGGTTACCGCCTTGGCCACCTTGACCACCTTGACCGCCAGCCTGACTCTTACCAGCTTCTACTTTTTTAACTTTTACAGATTTAGCATCACCAACTTTTTTCTGGTTAGAAGAGTTGTCTTCAATCATTCCTGAGCCGGAGGAATTTCCCTGCGGATTTGCACCTTGAGAGGCTGCGGCTTGAGCCGCCTGTCTTGCTTCAATTTCTGAATCATCTTCAGAAAGATATTTAGCAGTAACGATGACATTTCCGCCACCAGCAGAAATATCTCCATTTAATTTGTAAGCGCCATATGGGGCGTTGATATAAACATTACCGCTACCACCAGCACTAATGTTTCCGCCAGCGGTAACTAGCGCTGTACTTGCGAGCCCCTGGCCCATCGAAGTTAATTCAATATGGCCATTGGTTGTTGTAATTGAGCCTTTAGTATCTAAAATGGCTTGGACAGCAGACTGATTTAAGTTGGTTGTTATTAAACCGGAGTTATCAATTGCTAATTGAGCATTATCCGTTGCGAGTAAATGCACTTCTTTGGCAGCATTAATTGAGCCCCCAGCCGCTTGAGAGACATTGGGCGCAATGACAGCCAAAGAGCCATTGTTTGTTGTGATAGATCCATTTAGGTTAATGGATCCCGCACTTCCACCATTTGTGAAGGTGTAGTTTGTGCTGTTAAAGCTTGAGTCAGAAATTCCTAAAGTTGAGAAAACTGATCCAGCAGTAGACACAGTTGATCCAGCTCCAAAATAAATACCCTGGGGATTAACCAACCAAACACCGCCGTTAGATTCAATCCTTCCATAAATTTGACTTAATGGAGCTCCACTAGTGACATTATTCAGAAGAATCGAGGAAGAACTTGACTGAACTGCTTTAAAAATAGAGTCAGAAGCTAGCGAGAAGCTTGACCAAGTAACAATATTTTTAGACGCACTTGCACCAGTGGTGTCAACCGTCAACGTTTTGATGCCGCTAGCAACAGTAGGGGTAACGGTCACGCCAGCAGGTGCAGAAGATAGAACTGGAACGGTCTGAGATGCTGGCGGAGCAGACATAACCAGACCTGAGCTCGCCATCAAGAATGTAATAGCGGAAACTTTAAAAAATGGAGCTTTAATTTTTTTCATAATATTTTTGATTCTTGATTTAGAAGAACGTAGACAAACTTACCCAGACCCTACCGCTTTGCGTACCATCATCCAGTAAGACACCGCCATTGAAAGTACCTATGCGATGTGCATAAATGGCTTTTAATTCGTAATATCCCCACTTTTGTAGAGACAAACTTACGCCTGCGCCACGGAGCATTCCACTCCCGTAAATGGGGTCAGAAATGTCATTGCCTTGATCATAGAAGATTGAGGATTTCACAACCCCATAATCCCCAGCAGATGCTAAGTCCTTACCCAACTCTGCAGTAAATAAATTGGCTTTATTGGCAAAAACAGCAGTTGGTCCATAAGCTCTTACCGCATTCACGCCACCAAGCGCAAACTGCTCAGAGCTATCCAATAAGTTGTCGGTGCGCTGACCGGACCAACTTAATAACAAATTAAACCCAGAAGGTAGGGACTGAGCCCTTACAAGACCAAAAGTGGTTTTTTGATATGCCGCAGGATTTGTTGTGCTGTAGCCCTGCTGAGGAAAAACAGTACCACTGTAGTAGTAATAATTACCAAAGGTTGAGCCGCCATTTAAAAAATTATCAGTAAGGGCACCACGCAAACCCACTTTACCCACTTCAATATTTTCTATTTGAGCCTGGGTTCCGGCTACCGCTGTATAAAAGTCACGAGATGCATAACTTGCATCCGCATACAAATTTCTTCCAAATTGCAAAATTAATGGGTACGAGAGATTTGCTTCATAACTTTGGTTATGGCCAGTACTGGCTAAGGAGGTAGCATTCGCTGAAGTTTGATAATTGGATGCTAAAACGTTCAGGCCACCAACTAAGCCGCTAACCCCAATCGGCCTTTTGTAATCGAGCATTCCCGCAACTAAGCTTTGGGTGGTTACAGTTCCCAGGACCGTTAATCGATCGCCAACACCCGTCAGATCATCCAGCTTAGATACCGCAGTCAATCGACCCTTACCGGTTGAGCTCGAGCCATAGTTATCAGCCACTACGTTCCAACGTACCGGCGCACCTTCGGTTACTTCCAGATCCGCGTCAATCAATCCTGGCTCACGACCTGGATTTAAAACCAACTTGGCCTTTACACCTGGCAAATCATTAATTAAGAGCATGGTTCGTTCAAAATCGAGCCTCTTAAATCCGCCAGTTTTAATCAGATCCTCGAAATAACGCTGCAATACCTCCGGATCTATTCTTTTTGGATCGCCTTTGATATTGACTACTTTATCGATCTTGCCGTTATAAGCCAGCATTCGCACTCGGCCGTTGAAAATTTCTTGGTCAGGCACGATTACTCGAAATACGGGATAACCCTTAGCGTGGACTAAATCCTCAATCTTTTGGGCCAACTCCTTGAGCTGGCTCATGCGATTAATTTTCTTTGGTGCCATGAGAATCGCGCTGATTTCGTCTACAGGCACATCCTCAGGAATATCTCCAACGAGCTGGATTTGCGTTACCTCAACTGGCAAGTCTTCATCGGTGCCCAGAGGGACTATTACGCGCTTTGGCCTAACCTCCTTAACTTCCAATACATTGGCGGGCTCCACCGAATTTCGAATGGTTTGATTGTTATCAATTAATTCACGGAATACGTTACCCGAGTCAATCTGGGGTGCTGCGATCGCCGCCTGCCCAACTGTAGTTATCGAAAGAAATAGCGCTAAGCGAAGCAGGCCCGGCATCAAAGGAGAGAGGTTTTTCATTAATTTTAAGAACAGCAAATGCCGAGATATATAAGTTACTGATAAATATTGATAAATTCGGGCGATTTTACCGAAAATTTCTCCATAAATTGATAAAAATTAAAAATAAATCACCTTTATTTATGAGCAAGAAAAGTCCTCGGCGCCCCCTCTGAAGCACGATAGAATTGAGTCCCTGTTATGAATAAAAGTGTCAAACCGTCAAATTCACTCTCGAAGGACTTGGAAGAGCCTACGATGATTTGCTCGTTTGGCAAATCCCTTCGCAAATTTCCTATTTCATCCGTTGTGTCCATTGAGCCAGCAGGTTTAATCGCACGCATACCATTTGGCAAGCCTCCCTTTGAAGGCTTGATGTCCGGAAACTATGGGACGACACCTGTATTCAATCTCAGTACGCATTTGGGTGAAAAGGAGTCAACTGGTAAATATTGCCTAATCCTTCAAACCAAAAAAGGACTCATTCGCCTATTAATGGATTCGGTGGTTACATTAAATGCCAATAAGTATCTTGGGCACGATGAGATCCCCACAATTAGCAGCGATATTGACACGTTGCTCGAAGACTATGGTCTCAACAATAAAAAAACGATTAATGCGATTGAACATGAGCAAGTGCTAATAACGCCAGCAAGATCGGCGCTCATCTTGCAAGCCAATCAGCGTCTTTATGCATTTGATATTGAATGCGTGGACTTTATCGAGCATCACAAAAAAATTAACCAGCTTGATGCTTGCAAGCAAATCGTCACCCTTCGAAACGATGACTTAGTAAAAGGCACCTCTTTAAGCAAGTGGCTAAAACAAGATGATGCTCAAGAACAGAAAGAGCTCTGGTCGATTGGATATTCTGATGAAAACTCACCAGCTACCATAACGGTTGAGAACATCCTAGGAATTGAATCCATTCCTGTGCCCCTATTTCACATTATTAGAGACGGGCAGAAAAGAAATATTTGGATCAATCACCCCAAGCACGGGGCAATTAGATTATTAAATATTAATGACTTTACAAAAGATGGGAACGGTCCTATTCATGAGGGCATTTTCAAACAGATTGACTCCAATCCACTCAAAAAGATCAGCCCAAATGAAATCAAGATCGATCAAAACAAAGCTGGAATCGGCATTAACCTTGGGTTGTTTGGTCTGGTGCTACCAACAGAAGTGATTGCTCATGTCGACAATAAGACATTTGCAACCAGCATCAAGCAAAAGCCCTTTAAACGGGCCCTGCCAACTTTCGACCTAAGTCAAATCACAAATCCAACATCCAGCGAGGCGTCACAAATAAATGAACGCCGCGCCATTACAGTACGAACCTCTGAAAATAAGAATTTGATATTTTTAGCGCCAAATATTTATGAGCCAGATAAATCAGCGCCATGGGAGCCTCTTCCCATCATGCCAAAATCTGCCGCCAAAATATTTAGTGCTATTAGAGTTAACAATGGGCACTGTGAGATGCTACTTAGCCCTTCGATGCTGTCCGACCCTCCCCCAGCACCACTAAACAAAATTACCAAGAATACATTTTGCGGCTGGCACCGCACTAACTAATTAATACATCCAAATAGGTCACCTCCCAGGAAAGCAACCATGATTAAAAATCTCTCCATTAAAAATAAATTGATTTTATTGGTGTCGCCGCTTTTGTTTTTCATATGTCTCATCGGTTGGGATGGCATGAAAACGACCAATGAAGGTGAAAAAGCGTTGACTACGATGTATGTAGACCGTGTCGAGTGCTTGGGCCAACTACTTAATGTCCGTGATGGCTATTCTATTTACATCATGGGTGCAACGCGTAAATTGGTGGCTAGATCTATTGGATATGACGAGGCTCTCAAATCTTTTGATGAAGGTCAGGCTTTGATCGAAAGAGAGTGGAAAACCTATCTTTCAACCTATCTTGTTCCAGAAGAAGCTGCAAAAGCGGATATGGTGAAAGAAAAAATGCGCGCTGCCGAGGCAAGCCTAAGAACATTACGCCAGAACATCAAAGATAAAGATGGCAATGCTATTGCGCGTTTTGCCGATAGAGGTCTAGCTGAAGCGATTGACCCAATCGTATTTCAACTCTCTGGTCTTTCTGCGCTACAAGTCCGTGTAGCCAAAGAGGTGTATGACGAGCATCTAGTCACAAGCTCTCTTAGCAAAAAATTCCTTATTGCAATGATTGTGTTGGCAATTGCAATCAGTGCGTATCTGTCCTACAAAATTATTTTAATGATCACCAAGCCACTTGAGATCGCCAATAACGCAATTGAAAAAATGGCCGCAGGTAACCTGGACATTGAAATTTCGGATGATGGATCACATGACGAAATTGGGCAAATTATTCGATCCACGGCCGCAATTACTAAAACCCTACAAAAGGTTGAGCGCGATTTACGCGAGCAAATTAATGCTGCCAAAGAAGGATCGTTATCTGCCCGTGCTGATGCAAGACAACATCCTGGAGCGTTTGGCAATCTCGTGAATGGCGTAAACGAGCTTATGGAAAATCTCACAGCGCCAATGAATGAAATCGCCAATGTCATGGCAAAACTTGCGTCGGGCGATATTCGTGGGCGTATCACAGGTGACTATGCGGGTGAACTTAAGGCGCTAAAGGCAAACGTCAACCGCAGCCTTGATGCTCTTGTTTCATTACTGGACTCAATTAGCAATTTTGCAACCACAATTGCAAAAGGTGACCTAACCTACCAAATTGAAGGCAACTTCCAAGGCGAGTTTGCGGCTATCAAACAAAACTTAAATGCTGCAGTTAATCAGTTAAGTGGTGTCTTAAATAATGTCATTGAAACTACAGAAAAAGTAACTGTATCGGCTACCCAAACTAGCGCTGCCTCTAAAGATGTTTCTGAGCACGCCCACAATCAAACAGTGAATTTAGTAGAAATTTCTGCTGCAATTGAACAAACAGTATCTGCAATTTCAGAAATTGTTCGCTCCACTGAAAAGGGCGCCGCTCTCGCGCAAAAGGCTGCCGATGCAGCCGAGAATGGCGAAGAAACACTAAGTGCCCTCTCCGAGACAGTCAATGGAATTTCTGAAAAGAATAAGCAGATTAACCAGATTAGCGAACTCATTGGCGATATTGCAGAAAAAACATACGTTCTTGCCTTAAATGCCGGATTGGAGGCGCTAAGAGCCGGCAATGAAGGTGCTGGATTCGGACTGATTGCCAACAAGATTACTGCTCTTGCCGAAGAGGTAGCCGAAGCTACCCGCTCTATCAAATCTTTAATTAGCGAAGCGACTGATACTGTTGAAGAAGGCGTGCACGGCGCTGGATCAGCTAAAACCGCTATTCATGAAATCGTAGATTTATCTCGCCAGAATGGCACCACCGTTCAAAGCATCGCAACATCAGTGGAACAACAAAACTCCATGATGAAAACACTCAAAGATAAAGTGTTAGAGCTCAAACTTATTGGCCAGTCTACCGCAGCGGCAGCAGAAGAAATCTCTGTAACTATGCAATCGTTGGTTGGCACTGCTCAGTCTCTGAAAAAAGAAACTGATCGCATTAAAACAAGCTAGGAAATATTTTGTCTACTAACCCAAAATTAAAAAGCACGGCCCAACAATTAGCTTTACCGCTAATTGTCTCTGTTGCCGTACTCTCCGTTTTTTATTTTGGTGGAGATGCATATCAGGCGTTTGGCATTGCCGCTGTTGACAGTACAAAGAAGTTCTTAAAGTATGTATTGGGTATTGTTGCCTTCGTAGCAGTGGGTTTGCTGTTAAATCGAATTGTTCGACTTATAGTATTTGAAGGCATCATTCTTAGCGCCACTGGCTTTGTAGTTCCAAAGCTGCTGTCTCAAATTACCAGCCTGCTGATTTTTATCATTACCGTTGCGGCATGTGCCAACATTGTTTTTGATCAAGACCTCACTGTTTTATGGGCGGCATCTGGTGTTGCGGGTTTGGTGCTTGGTATGGCGCTCAAAGAGCTATTGCAGGACGTATTTGCGGGCATCGCACTTAATATTGACCGTAGCGTTGCTATTGGTGATTTTGTACAAATCCATAAGGCCGGGGATGACAAAATTGTTGGTCAATTGCTTGAAATTAGTTGGAGATCAACCCAGATTGAAGACACAAACGGCGAAGTCATTTCTTTCCCCAACAGCAAATTTAGCTCTTTTACCATCACGAACTTTAGCGCCTCCAAAGCCAGTGGCCGCTCCGTATCCATCACCATTGATGGTCGCGTCCCTACAGCTAGGGCCATGAGAATTTTGCAGTCAGCCACTATCGATGCCCTAACAGAGGTGATGGGTCAATACGGCTCACTTCCCAAAATTGGTATCAAGGCAATTAAAAATGATGGTGTTGAGTACTTAATTAATTTTGAATCCGAGTACCAACATATTGCTGAAGCCACATGGAAGATTCAACAAGCGGTCATTTTGCACCTTGCAAAGGCCGGCCTAAAACCTGCGGGTCATAAAACTGGTGAAGACCCAATTGCTGACGCAAGCTTTGCAGCGCCTGATAATGCTCGACTTAGCGCACTCATAAGTGCAGCGCCAATCTTTAGAAATGTTTCGGCTGAAGATTTGGCATTATTAGTTCAGCATGTCAGATTAAGAAATATTCAAGCTGATAAGGTGGTAGTCCAAACCGGAGAGGTTGGAAGCGAGATGTACTTGGTGCTAGAAGGTCTTCTCTATACCAGTGGTGGACGAGCTGTTGCTCACAGACCCTCATTACCAAGCATTCTTAGGCCGGGTGATTTGTTTGATGCTTTTGCAACCCTACTTGGCAACGTGCATACGACCACTGTAAAAACACGCACCCCTAGTTTAATTTGCGAAATTAGTATCGCTGGCCTGCAAGAACTATTTAATTCCAACCCCGAAGCACTTAATCAGGTTGCTAAAAATTTAATGGAGCAAGACTCTAAATCAGGAATGATTTGGGATGAGGAGCGGTTTATGGCGATGACTGCCCAAATGCACCATCTATTCCCTCCAGCCACGGTGAGCTCTAGAAGCTTGCAGTAAAAAAGTTTTCGTCCTATAAATCAGAAAATAGATAGGCCACTTCAGCCAAAGTTGAAGGCGATTGAAATGCGCTCATCGTCTTCCTCTTCCGTCAGATTTTGCTCGACATAGTGACGAATCCAAGCGGGAAAAATGATGAGCTTGTTTTCATCGGTTGGAACGCTCCAAGTACAGAAATTATTTGGATTTCTTTGGTCTATTCGCATAAAGTCATCCAAAGGATCTGGTCGCTCCATAACAAAGGTTCCAGAGTTAACCGGCGACTTTAAATAAACTACAGCAGCAAAAAAGGCAGTTGGATGGTTGTGGCTTATGTTGTAATCGTATTTCTTGTTGATATTGACCCAGTAGCCGCCATCTTTAGGTTGTTTATTTATGCCAAACTCAGCATAAGCCTTGCAAACATAGTCGTAGACTATGTCATATAAAGGATCGAGCTCTGCTACTTTACCCCTGTTATATGGCGGACTTTGCCAACCACCCCGATTACTTATCACTACATCGGATTGATCAGAATCGCGTAACTTTCTGACTATCGGTATAAGGTGAGATAGATCACCTAATGATGCCCAATAGAATTTAGTTTGGAAAGGCACTACTTCATTTAATGGATTTAATCCGGACATTTTTTCGTTGATTTAGAACCGAAGATATCGTCAGTTTAAGGCAATATTTTGAAAAACCATTCAAAAAGTGGCAATAGAGCAAAATCACAAGAAAGCACGTGAGGCTATCTTGAATGCGAATTTATGCGCTTTATATTCTTCCCATGCTTAACCAGCTAGTTTTAGCTTAACCCAACGATTGACCATATAAATTGGACAACTCGTAAAGCAATGCTCAACAAAACCACTCGAAGGTGGTTTTAATATTTCTTAGTAACCAGGGAGATCGACCGGGATCCAGGATGTCTACTCTTATCCAAAAAATTTATAGAACACCCACCCCAAGTTCAATACAACCAGTGTAATTAGCGTATTGAAAGTAAATTTCATTCCAAGAATTCGCTTACTGAAATCTGGTGGCGGCACATTAATGCCCTTGGCGTGAATCAAACGACCGATGATGAGAGTCATGCCAGGGAGCGCGACCAACCACCAAGGGGCGCCATTTAGCTCTAAACAGGCAATCAAAATAATTCCGAAAGGAACATACTCAGCAAAATTGCCCTGGGCACGAATTGCTCGCTCCAGATCTTCATGGCCACCACTTCCAAGGCCAACCTTATTTTTCCTTCTAAGACCAATCACAGCAAACGAGAGTCTCACAAAAATGAGGGTGAGAATAGAAGCAATAATTGATGTAACTATTAGCATTTAGATCTCCAAAAAATTACTAGGCATTAATTAGAATACTTGTTCAGAGCATGCCAACCAAAACTTAGCAATGGAAGCATGTCTTTGGCGAAATTGGTAACCTCATTGATTAGCTCTTTTGAGCATATTATTTTTCTGGATAACTGCTTTCTAATAATCCAGCCCTTCAATTTAATTGCCTGCTCGACCTCTTGTGGAACGTCATTAAAGCCCCGCGGGATCCTTGCTAGCGTATGCGAATAATCAAGTACAAAACCTTTTCGCTTTAGGGATCGCTCAATAGAAAGCCAGGCCTTTGGATTATCCAAAATTCCTTGCCGAAGTCTTTTTAGAATATGGCTCTCTGGTTGTAAATATCCTGCGGCACAACGACTGCCCAAGGGGTCCAGCCGAAAATATAAAACCCCGGGCGAATGCTTATCGCCGGTTCTTGTAAATAAGCCGCTAGCATGCATGTTGTAAGGGTGTTTTGCCTTTGAAAAACGTGCGTCCCGATTAATTCTGAATAGAGATCTTTTCGGGTCACCCCATAAAGGGACATCACTACTGGCAAGCTTTTCAGATAAGGTCTCCGTGAAAAGCCTCATTGGCTCACGAACATAGCGCTCATATTCAGAGCGATGCTCGGCAAACCAAACTCGATTTTGGTTATTGGTTAACTCTTCAAAAAACTTAAAAGATTTTGGGCTGAAGCCAGAAAACTCTGTCATAGATAGTGCTTAATCGATTGGGGTTTATTTATAACATCATATCGATTAATGAAAAACCACCCAAAATGGTTTTGGTGTTTTTTGATTGGCCTAAATCTCTACCTTTGCTCCAAGCTCAACCACTCTATTGGTTGGAATAGAAAAAAAATCTGACGGCTTTGCAGCATTTTGATACATCCATGCAAAAAGCTTTTCTCTCCAAAGAGCCATTCCAGGTATTGCGGAAGGCACCACAGTATCGCGAGCCAAAAAGAATGAGGTCTCCATCGGTTCGCACTTAATGTCGTATTGAGTTCCCAGCAACTCCATAATTTGATTTATGTCTGGTGTTTCTTTAAATCCATACATAGCTCTAACTAGATATACGCCACCGCCCATCTCTTTTAATTGAATTCTGTCTTTATCCTCAACATAAGGCACATCCCAAATACTCATTTTGAGAAAGATCACTCTCTTGTGGAGAACTTGGTTATGTTTAAGGTTATGAAGCATTGCAACTGGAACATAGTCAACGTGCGCAGTTAAAAATACTGCGGTGCCATTTACTCGAATCGGCTCACTTACCAATAAAGACTTAATGAATGCTTCCAGTGGAATGCCGCCATCTATAGCCTTTTGCCTCAATAGCATTCTGCCTTTGTACCAAGTAATCAATAAAAGGAAGCACAATGCGCCAAGTAGCAAGGGGAACCAACCACCCTCAGCTATTTTGAGCGCATTCGCAGCAAAAAAAGCAATATCCACTAGAAGGAAGGCGCCAATAACAATCGCTACTAATACTGAATTCCATTTCCAAACAACCTTCATGACTACTGCCGCCAATAAAGTAGTAATTACCATGGTGGTTGTTACGGCAATTCCATAGGCAGCCGCTAGATTGCTAGATTGCTTAAAGGCCAACACAACAGCAATCACCAAAGCTAACAACATCCAGTTAATTGTTGGCATATAAATTTGCCCAACCTCTTTTTCTGATGTGTAAGAGATTTTCATTCTCGGAACAAAGCCCAGCAATATAGCCTGGCTTGTCATTGAATAAGCGCCAGATATAACCGCTTGGGATGCAATGACAGTGGCCATTGTTGCGAGAATCACTAGGGTAAGCGTATAAGCTTCAGGAACCATTAAGAAAAATGGGTTTGATATCGCCTCCGGATTAGATAGAAGCATTGCTCCTTGTCCAAAATAGTTCAGCAGCAAACAGGGCATTGTTAATAAAAACCATGCATATTGAATCGGCCTAATACCAAAGTGACCCATGTCAGCATAGAGAGCTTCTGCACCCGTTAACACTAAAAATACAGCCCCCAACACAATGAATGCTTGCAATGAATGCTCAAGTAAAAAATTGATGGCAAATATTGGATTGGCTGCAAGCAAAATAGTTGGGTTGTCGATAATGTTGTAGGCTCCCATTATTCCCAGAACCAAGAACCATGCCACCATAATTGGCCCAAATAGAAAACCAACTAAAGCAGTTCCTTTTTTCTGAATTAAAAATAAGGCCACAAGAATGGTGAGAGTAATTGGAATCACATATTTCGTGAATTGAGGAGAGACAATTTCAAGACCCTCAACTGCTGATAGCACCGATATGGCGGGCGTAATTACAGCATCTCCATAAAACATACATGCGCCAAATACTCCTAGCATCATGATCGTTAAGGCTCTTCTGGAGTTTGCTGGCGCAGTTCTGAGTGCCAAGGCCATTAACGCCAATATTCCACCTTCACCATGGTTATTAGCCCTCATCACAAACAAAACATACTTTAGAGATACAACAACCAAAAAAGCCCAAAAGACCATAGATATCACCCCAAAGACCGACTCCGAGGAAAAGGGGATGCCATGCTCTGGGCTGAAACATTCTTTCAGCGCGTATAAAGGGCTAGTTCCAATATCCCCGAAAACAACGCCAATAGCCGCAAGCGTTAAAGCGGGAAGGCTACCCTTGGAATGGTTATTGCCCTTAATTTCAATTGGGCGAAGAATATTTGACTGGGAATACTCTGGATTGCTAATAGACATGGGCTTACTCGTTGTTTTGAATGCCCCATCAGATCATGTGCGACGTATCAATCGCATAAACAACTATGAGACTGCTAGGCGGTAGCCAATCCCAAGCTCAGTTAAAAGGTACTCTGGCTCAGCTGATACCTTTTCAATCTTAGCCCTTAATCTACCCATATGAATTCTAAGATAGTGCGTGTCATCCACATACTCAGAGCCCCAAACCTCTGAAAGCAATTGGCGCTGAGTAAATATTTTTCCTGGCCTTGTTGCTAATAGCATCAGCAACTTATGCTCAATTGGGCTTAGATGAATTTGATTGCCGGCTAGCTTTACAAGCCCAGTGGAGAGATCAACAAGCAAATCTTTATTTTGATAGCACTGGTCGCGCATTGACATCTTTTGAGTGCGCCTGAGACAAACATTTATTCTTGCTAATAACTCTTCAACATTAAAAGGTTTGGATAAATAATCATCAGCACCTTCATTCAAGGCAACGATCTTTTCTTGCTCTTCTTGTCTTGCTGACAGGACAATAATTGGAAAATCGTACTTCTCTCTGATTTGTCGAATTAAATCCTTTCCATCCCCATCGGGCAGCCCTAAATCAAGAATCATCAGCTTTGGCGTACTTTCAGCCAAACAACTATTTGCCTCCCTTAAAGATTTAGCTAACTTAGGAAGATGTTTAGCCGCACTTAAACTAGCGAGCAAAAAATGGGCGATTTGCTCATCATCCTCTACCGCTAATATGTAATCTGAAATCATGCGCTTGCCCTAAAAGGGAAGGCCATACCCACATAAGTACGCTTCTCACCCCCAAATTCAGATTCAAAAAGTAATCGCCCTTCGTGTTTATCCATTACCGCCCTGACTATTGATAAACCGAGCCCAAATCCTTTTTTATTGCGTTGATATGACTGCTGGTATCCGACTAAATTTTTATCAAAATCTTTAGGAAATCCAGTGCCCTCATCAATTACGCCAATCCGAATTTCATCCTCTACCCTATCTACCAAGATCTGTATTGGCTTAGACGATACCGTCGCTTTAGCTGCGTTCTCTATTAAATTCGTTAAAGCTAAAACGATTAGGGCTTGATCGCCGTATATAAGTTCATCCTTTGCATTAATGACCAGCGTTAACGAGGGCTTTATTTCCCTGCTGCTGTATCTTGCCATGACCGCTCCTACGATCTCCTCGGGTGACTGCCAATCCATGCGAAGCTGGTTACCATCAGCCATACCAAGCTTGACTAATGAAAGTATATTTTCAGTGGAATCATTGAGGTATACCGCTTCAGAATGAATTAGCTCTAACAACTTTATTGATTGCGCTTCTCCCAGCTGTTTACCCTGCTGCAAAAGTGATGAGCTTGCACCAATAATGGTGGTCAACGGGGTTCTCATATCATGCGAGACAGATGATAAAAACGTCTTTTGCATGGACTCGCGATGCGCCAACTCTCCAGCGTCTTTTGCCTTAATTTCTGCTATTCGCTTTTGATAATGAACAGACAACTGGTCGGCTATCGCCCGTATTAGGCTCACCTCAATATTTTCCTCGTGCGTCCGCTCAATTACCAAGGCTGGAAGATCATGACTTTTGTAGAACCTTCCAAACGGAACACACCAATAATCAATGGCCTCTAAAGTTCCTGTGTGTGGGCCTAACATCGTTCCATACTCAATTGCGTGAGACAGGTACCATGAGTCGAGCTTTAATTCACCTGGCCTAGAGCTAGCTAATTCAATGCTATCTTTTGTGATGGGATCTAACTTCAAAATCGCCACATCACAGCCTAACTCGCTCTTCAGTAATAGGCAAAATTTCTGCAAGGCATCCGTAGAATCAGTCTCTACAGAAAAGATCTCAATAATGGCTCTTAATAAATTCGCTTTAAAGGTTTCCTTCTCTGCAATATCTTTCTGCCTTCGTAACTGATGCACTAAAGAAGTAATTGCAATAGACACCAATAGAAAACCGAGTAATGCACTCCAGGACTCAATACTTCCAATAACAAATGTATATCTAGGCTCTACATAAAAGAAGTTAATTAGAAGAAATGATCCTATTGCAACAAAAATCGAGGTTACTAATTGGCTTTTATAGGAGACCCAGATTACGAGAATGAGATATAAAAATGAAACTCCTGCCAAGCCAAGATAGTCATCAACCACATGTGACAGGGCTGTTATCGCAATAATTCCAAGAAAAATGCTCATTGCCTCAAGCAAGATTGGATTTTTCGAAGAGTTTCTATTTGTCATGCGATCAATATACATTCACTGATGTATCAATCGTATATACATTCTTCGTTTTAAACACGACTTTATTGCACGCCGGCTTATATAGCTTTGTGAGCGAGGCTCGACAAATTCTCATGTTTAAAAACTGTAATTTTATTAGTAAAGCATCAATTCTCAGAGGCAAATAAAGTCAAGGTAATGGAATAGAAAGAATTGCCTTTAATGTAGTCTGGTCTGCGTTATGGCTAATTCCTTTACCGACTCCCGCCTGAAAGGCTATTGGCTTGCCATCGTAATACACCATGGCATAAACCACATTGTTCATATTGGGATAAATAATTGGCTGGGTAACCTGATTTACATTGGTATACAACTCCCCGCCCAGTGCCCAATCCTGACTAACGTTGCGGGAGACTCTAGTGGCAGTAGCAAATACCGGCCCTTGATGTACTAACGGTTGAGAAATTGCTTGGTCAAAAATTGGATTGAACGCTACAAGCCATTCATCAATATGTTTACCTACAATAAATCGAACTTCGCCGTTATACCTTGATGGCTCGTATGGGTATGGGGTATCAGAGATTTCTAAGTTCACCCCCGCAAAGAATGGATCCCCCTTTTCCTCTTGATATGGGAGCCACTTTAAACGAGCTTTTACACCCGCATAATTAAATGAGTTGTTGTTATTGGAGTAGCTAATATAAAAACCCGCCTCTAAATCATGGCCAAGTCCATACGCCAACTCTGGCGTCACCCTAGTGTTGTTGTTATTTACCACCTCACCTGGGTAGCCTTGTTGTTGATTGCCCCTTGGCGTAGCGTTCAGGTGCAATTCTAGGCTGTACTCACCTTTTGCATTAATCTCATCATCGTAAACCTGAATTTCATCCTGAAGATAGGCATTTGCCACACCAGAAGACGCCAATCCAGCCAAAAGCAGAATACGAACAAGAGATTTTGATATGCAGAATTTCATCCTTAGAGATGATATCGAATATTTATCAACTGAATATTACATGCAGCCACACAAAAACTTAGGATATAGATCAGAAACAATTGCTCATGGCCCTTACCTTAATCAAGGCCTAAAAACAAAACCCCCACCATTTCTGATGAGGGTTTGCTTTTATGGTGGGCCCACCAGGACTTGAACCTGGGACCAAAGGATTCCGGTTTGTGTTAGTTTCCTAACTCCCTGGACTATGCCTTCACCATATCTTTCGACTTAGGTGGGTGCCGTCTAGTCTCTACACCTTCAACAGCACTTTCATACTGAAGCTTGGCTCGGCGTTAGCTTGGATATTTCTACCTTTAGCTTTCTCCGAATTTGACACCATCCCTTATGCAGTTTCCACACATAAGGCACAACTTTCGCTATGAGTCCTCTGCTCTAACCAACTGAGCTATAGGCCCTAAAACTTGTTTTACTACACACCATACTGCTGGTGTTTTTTACTGCAAAACCACATAAAACCGCTAAACACTACACACCATGAAAAATGCCCTGGTGTGTAGTCGGTGTGTAGTGAATTTAAACCACCTTTTTCACCACTAACCTCTTGATTCAATTGAGGTCTTTACTGCTAGACCTCATGGTTAACTAAATTATGAGAGCAGACACTCTTAAGCACCTATAAGGTTTTCAAGAGCTTACGTCTCCTGTTTATCGGTGTGTGACTATTCGTGCGACTAGATTGCTTTGATTTAAGAATGTAATTTGTCAACCATTGGTTTTGAAGTTACACACTTCTAGGAGCAATGACCAAAACACCTCGTTGCTGTTTGAGTTATTCGCTACGGATTCAATGATGGATGCTTCCGTTAGTGAAAATGCTGCATTTCCTTGCCACTCAACAATCTAGGCAATAGATCTGGTAAGTTATCACCAGAGAGAACTGAGTTAAATAAGAAAATTAACTCAAGTGGAATGTTTTCGCCAGCGCAATATATTCCTCTTCTACATCCGATTTTCTGTGCAATTAACCTTACAGCTATAAGTTTTTTTAAATGAAAGTCCAAGGTTCCAGAATCAAAGCCAAATTTATCAATTAATTCTTTTGGTCTAGCACCAGCACTGCCTGATCGATAGATATATTCAAAGACTCTTAGTCTTGTTTCATTGCCTAGAGCCTCAAAAATTGGAATAAATGATGATAAGCTCATGCAAATATCCCCAGGGGTACAAATTTACTACCGACTTAATTAGATGTACCGGTGGTGTAATCCAAAATTGGTTGAGACAGACTATGACTATCTCTGAATGCAATGCTATGTATAGTTTCCTCAACTTCAACCAACCCCTCATTTACTTCGTATTTGATTGACTGAATTTCACGTGATAAAGCCTGTGATTTTGGATCCATATGATCTGGAATACGATGTGGATTGCTTGGGCTGGGCTTGTCTTGTTCGTCAATGCCAAAGTAAACATTTGTTGCACCAACTGCAGCCGAGCCAACTATTAAAAGAGATAGCGCCCACCATTTAGCAATGCGGTGACCACCAAGAAATAAAGTGCTGCTCATGATAGGGCTCCCAAAAGTTGACTTTAGTCATCCTAAAAACATCAACCCTTTATAGATATAGAACTTTAGTGGTAGCCAAAGCATCCTCAGAAATGGCCCTCAGCCTCAAAGGTAAAAATCTAAGCAAAAACCCTTAAGAAAACACTATTCACTTATGCTCATTAACTAAAATTGAGCTTAATCAGCCATTTATGTAGAACTAAAGTATTAGATTTGCAATTGTCACGAATGACATAATTGATCCATCCCAAAAATGGCCAAAAATAAAGAGAAAACCGGTAGCCATGCATTCCGCATCCCTGCTGATCGTTGATGACCATCCTGTATACCGGGATGCGTTGCACCAATTTTTAACTCGAAAATTCTTTTCGTCTGGCAGTCAAGTCTTCTCAGCAAATTCCATTAAAGAGGGCTTAGGAATTGTTCGCTCTAAAAAATCAAATTGGATCATCCTCTTAGACCTCTTAATTCCAGATTCTGAGGATCAGCTATATGGCATTAAGGAGTTTAAGAAATTAGAAGATGTAGTGGCTATTGCAGCAATATCAGGCCTTGAAAAAGAGAGCCTTGAAGCTGAATGTATCGAGGCTGGATGCAGTATTTTTATACCCAAAAGCAGCGACACTTCATTTATCTACCATAGCTTGTGTGAATTAATGGGGTTAAGTCCTGCTGAGAGCGAGCTAACCCAACTGACTGATAGACAAAAGCAAATTCTGAGTCACATCTCTAATGGCGATTCTAACAAGATGATTGCTTACTCACTTAATATCAGTGAACAAACAGTCAAAGTCCATTTGGGCGAAATATTCAAAAAGATCAAAGTATTCAATCGAACTCAGGCTGTAATTAAAGCCAAAGAAAATGGATGGGTATAGGGCGTGAATACATTCTCTATACAAAACAACGAAGCTTTATTGCTTGAAGAAAAGTATCAGTTTCTAGAAACCGCCTCAAAAACAAATACCGCAGGAACTATCATCGGCCCATTACTGACCGGCGCCTTAGTGTTTCAGGATGCCCCCTTAGACCGCTTGGTGATTTGGCTACTTATCATGGCCATTTGTGTTGGATTTAGAGCCTACATGGTTTTTTCCAAAAACCAGGGGCAAAACTTGTCAACCAAAAAGAAAATTTTTAACTTAACCGTAGGTGTATTTTCTGTTACTGCGTGCTGGGGACTGGGATGGCTAATCGTTGCTCCAATACTCCCCTTCAATCTGCAATGTCTTTATTTGCTCATGAGCTCGACTGCAATATTTGTAGGTTTATATGGCTACTCAATCCATAGACCCACATTTCTTTGCTTTGCTTTGCCAATCTTTATATGTCAGTTTATCGCCTCACTCATACCACCATTGATGTTTCCTTGGCCAATTTTATTGGGTGAATTTGCATTCTCTATATATGCCATTAAGATGGCTTCGTATTTCTCAAACTCATGGATTAAAACAGTTAGCCTTCAAATACAAAATCAGTCTTTAAATAAGGCGCTTGAGAATGAACGCAATACAGCAATAGAGGCAAACGTTGCAAAATCAAAATTTATTGCGACTGCCAGCCATGATTTACGGCAACCTTTACATGCAGTCAATATTTACTTAGATTTATTTGATCTTAACAAGCTGCCATCTAAAGAAAGAGTTAACTTTCTTCAAATTAGAAAGAGCATACAAACTTTAAACTCTATGTTTAAGTCACTACTAGACTTGAGCAAATTAGATGCGGGATCTGCAGATCAACTTGAAAAGCCTTTTGAGCTCCTAGAGCTGGTAAGCTTTTTATCAAATACCTATACGCCGATTGCAAAAAGTAAAAACTTGGTACTCCATTTTGACTTTTTGAATATAGGAATTAATGGCGATAAGCTTTTATTACAACAACTTCTTGGCAACCTTATCTCAAATGCCATTCAATATACGGCTACAGGATCAGCCCTAGTAAGGTTCACCTCACATAACAATTGTCTACAGGTGATGATTGAGGATACTGGCTGCGGAATTAATTCCGATCTTTTAGACAAAATTTTTGATGAATTCTTTAGAGTCGATGGCACTAGAAATATGCACGATGGACTTGGGCTAGGGCTTTCCATTGTCAAAAGGCTCTGCAAATTATCAGACACCGAAATCTCCGTCAAATCTACGCCAGGATCTGGAACCACTTTTAGTCTTCAAACAAGATATCCTGTTTTTAACTTAGCGGATGGAGCCGAGCCTTTTCTAAAGGGAGCCTCATACAAAAATACACAACAACAAGACTCCTTGATTGAGGCTAAATCGATTGCCGTTTTTGAAGATGATCACACCATTTTTGATGCCTATAAGCAAGCTCTGACTCAAAATGGTTTTGCAGTTTTATCACTTTCAGAAAAAAGCAAAGAGCTAACAAATCAACTCGCAAGCATTAATCATATTGACTGTATTTTAAGTGACTATCGACTCGAGACAACAACTGGAGATCTTGTTATTCAACAGTTACGAGAGAGTTTTGGAATCGATATTCCCGCAATCATTATCACAGCCGATACCTCCCCCCAACATATCCAATTGTTTAAGGAGCTAAACATTGAGGTGCTTTATAAGCCCATTGGCTATAGTGAGATCGTGGAAGCAATCAAGTTACTTTTAAACAAATGAATATATTACTAAAAAAATTGAAAATATTATGAAATATAAACTGATTACAACTGCTATTGCCGTCTTGCTATCTGCACATGCAAATGCTCAAACCAAATCAAACGCTTGGGAAGGCGCCTATGGGCAAATTGGCTTTATTGGATATGAAAGCTATATCCCAAAAAGCTCAAATGGAACAACCACAACGGCTGGAGGCACCACATACCCAAATACAGCAACAGCAAATCATGCAAATGGACCGGCTGCGAATATTTCGATTGGTTATAACTTCGACATTGGTAGCCAATATCTACTTGGTGTAGGGGCGGCGCTGTATCCAGGACACTCCAGATCTGCCAGCTCTACCCTCATCACCAATGGCTCAATTATTAAAACTGGTACTTATGATGTATCTAACATCTTTAGCTTTAGCATCATTCCAGGCTATGCAATTGATAAAGATCGCCTTATCTATGCAAAAGTGGGATATGCAGGATCGACTATAAATGCCAACTCCCCTGGAAATTACCCCCAACAATCAAATCGAGTTAATGGGACGGTCTATGGCTTGGGGTACAAGCAGTCTATTACAGAGTCAATCTACGCATTTGGCGAAGGAAATTATGCAGTGAATAGGTCAAAACCTGTTACGGTTTTAACCGACAGTGGATCAACTGTAACCTCAACGGCTGATGCAACCGGATATGACTTCATCCTAGGCATTGGATATCGTTTCTAAAACATGCGTAAATATGCTGCAAAAAAAACCACCCCAAAGGGTGGTTATCAATATTCAAAATAATCATGTAAATAATTTTGAATAGCTACGGTAATTTCTTTATAGCATCTCTTAATTAAAAAACTCATTGCTTGAGTCAATAAGTCTTGTTAAATAGAACTAAAGTATTAGTCTTGGTTTGCAGATACATTACCCAAAGCATCTACTAGGTAGGCTTGGGCAGATTCAAGATGTTTGCTACTATCAGCACTACTCAAGGCCAAGGCACTTGCTAGCCCGATCAAAACCATTGACAAGGCTACGATTAGTTTTACGGTGAACTTGCTCACTTAAATTTCCTATAAAAAGATGATTAAAAAATTAAAGCTAAATTTTTTTAGCACTCGAATTCTAATTTGAAATGTATTACAAATTAATGAAATTTGACTGCTATAGAACCAAAGTATTAACTAACAAAAGATACTAGAACTAAAGTATTACTCAGCGTTTATAAGCAAAAAAAATTAGTCATATTTTTATTCCAATTGTTAATTCTTTTTTACGAAAAACTAATCGAACTTTTTGGAGCTCAAAAGACAAAACCCCCACCATTTCTGATGAGGGTTTGCTTTTCTGGTGGGCCCACCAGGACTTGAACCTGGGACCAAAGGATTCCGGTTTGTGTTGCTTTCACAACTCCCTGGACTATGCCTTCACCATATTCATTTCTGAACTTAGGTGGGTGCCGTCTAGTCTCTACACCTTCAACAGCACTTTCATACTGAAGCTTGGCTCGGCGTTAGCTTGGGTATTTCTACCTTTAGCTTTCTCCGAATTTGACACCATTCACGCAGCGACTTTCATCATCTGGTGCACAACTTTCGCTATGAGTCCTCTGCTCTAACCAACTGAGCTATAGGCCCTAAAACTTGCTTTTTACAACTCGTTTACTACACACCTTACTGCTGGTGTTTTTTACTTCAAAACCACATAAAACCGCTAAACACTACACACCATGAAAAATGCCCTGGTGTGTAGTCGGTGTGTAGTGAATTTAAACCACCTTTTTCACCACTAACCTCTTGAATACATTGAGGTCTTTACCACTAGACCCCTTGGGCTTCTTTCTTATGAGTCCTCTGCTCTAACCAACTGAGCTATAGGCCCGTTAGTCTTTGGATCAATCTTCCTCGAGGAAAGTCTTGAGTTTGTCGCTACGGCTTGGATGACGCATCTTGCGCAATGCCTTCGCCTCGATCTGACGAATACGCTCACGAGTCACATCAAACTGTTTGCCCACTTCTTCGAGAGTATGGTCAGTGCTCATCTCAACACCAAAGCGCATACGCAATACTTTTGCTTCACGTGGTGTCAATGAATCCAGGACATCTTTCACAACATCGCGCATAGAGTCATGCAATGCTGCTTCGGATGGGGCCAAGGTATTACCATCTTCAATGAAATCGCCCAAATGAGAATCTTCGTCGTCACCAATTGGTGTTTCCATAGAGATTGGCTCTTTAGCAATCTTCATGATCTTACGAATCTTGTCCTCTGGAATCTCCATCTTCAGCGCTAGAGTTGCCGCATCTGGCTCATGACCAGTTTCTTGCAAAATCTGACGACTAATACGGTTCATCTTGTTGATGGTCTCAATCATGTGAACAGGGATACGGATCGTACGCGCTTGGTCAGCAATCGAACGAGTAATTGCCTGACGAATCCACCAAGTTGCATAAGTAGAGAACTTATAACCACGACGGTATTCGAACTTATCTACTGCCTTCATCAAACCAATATTGCCTTCCTGAATCAAGTCCAAGAATTGCAAACCACGGTTGGTGTATTTCTTAGCGATTGAGATTACCAAACGTAAGTTAGCTACCGTCATCTCACGCTTCGCTTCGCGGGCACGCTTCTCGCCAGCGATCATTTGCTTGTTTACTTCTTTCAATTCAGGCAATGGAATCACTACATTCTTCTGAATGTCGATCAACTTCTGTTGCAATTCTTGAATAGCTGGAACGTTACGTTGCAAGAGAGCGCTGTATGGCTTGCCTTCTTTGAGCAACTTGTCTGTCCAACCTAAGTTCATCGACATCTTTGGGAAGTCTTTCAGAACATCGCCACGATTCACGCCAACTTTATCAACCAAGAGGCTAACGATGCCTCGCTCAAGTTTCCAAACTTGGTCAACCTGGGCACGCATGGTGTCACATAACTTCTCAACACTCTTGGCAGTTAAACGGAAGCCGAGCAACTCAGCACGAATCGCTTCTTGCGCCTTTACGTATGCAGGACAGTTGTAACCATCTTTATCAAAAGCACGACGCATTTTTTCTGCTTGCGTACGAACAATTGCAAACTTCTCTAAAGAGATTTGCTTTAATTCTTCGAGCTGCTTGGCATTTGCAGTTGCAGCACCGCCGCCACCGCCGCCTTCGTCTTCGCCATCTTCATCACCCTCTTCGCCATCGGCATCAACCTCAGGCTCATCAGGGCCAAGCTTGATGTCTTCCGCATTTGGATCTACCAAGCCATCAACAAATTGATCAATCTCCAATTCGCCAGCAGCAATTTTGTCAACGTTACTCAGAATCTCAGCAATCGTTACAGGACATGCGGACAAAGCCATAACCATGTCTTTGAGACCAGCTTCAATCTTTTTCGCAATAACGATCTCGCCTTCGCGAGTCAATAAATCTACCGTACCCATTTCACGCATATACATACGTACTGGATCAGTTGTGCGTCCAAACTCTGAATCCACAGTTGAGAGCGCTGCTTCAGCCTCTTCTTCAGCCTCTTCTTCAGAAGCGGCGGCTGCTGTGGCGTCAGACAGAATTAATGTTTCTGCATCTGGCGCTTGTTCGTAAACAGTAATACCAATGTCATTTAACAAGCTGATCAAAGTTTCTAATGCATCTGCATCAGACAACTCATCAGACATCACGTCATTCATCTCGCCATGGGTCAAGTAGCCCTTGGACATACCCATCTTGATCAACGTCTTCAAGCGAGCACGACGTAACTCTTGCTGCTCTTCAGTGCCTAACTGTTGCGCAGCAAACTCTTTTAGGAGAGCTTTTTCTTTTGCCTTACGCTCACGCGCTTTTTGGCGGTCGGTCAATACTGGCTCTGCTCCATCCGCAGCTACTTCTTTAGCTTTACGTCCACGTTTCTTCTCTTCTTGAGGTGCAACAACTTCCGCTTCAACCGCTTTCGCTTTTTTGCCTTTTAATTCTTTTGCATCTTCAACTTTTACAGCCGCTTTGCCTTTTTTTGCTGGGTCTACTTTTGCCTCAGCCTTAGCGCCCTTTACGGCCTTCACTGACTTTTCAACTTTTGCAGGCGCCTTGACCGGAGCTTTCGCTTTTGGCGCTGGCTTTGCAGGAGCTTTTGCAACAACCTTCGATTTTGGTGCTGGCTTAGCTGGTGCCTTAGTTGCTGCCTTAGTTGCTGCCTTAGCCGGAACTTTAGCTTTTGGTGCTGGCTTGGCAGGAGTCTTGGCTTTTACCGCAGCTTTTGCCTTAGACGCTGGCTTAGCTGGCGCCTTTGCCAAAACCTTAGATTTCGGCGCTGGCTTAGTTACTGGTTTAGCGGGTGCTTTTGCCTTGGCAACTGGCTTAGCAGGTGCCTTAGCTTTCACTACGGCCTTTGCCTTTGGCGCTGGCTTAGCAGGTGCCTTAGCTTTGGGGGCTGGTTTAGCGGGTTTTTTTGTCTTGGTATTAGGCATTTGTTAGCACTTACTCACATTACTGTTATTGATCGCGACTGATTAAGCACAGCCTCGTAGTCCACTTACCCAGAATTTCCTAAAAACTAAGCGCAAGTGGCTGAATTAATTCGTTTTTTTCTTGGGAACAGAGGATTATAGTCGATTACGACTTTTTTGACCCCTGCATAGCTAAAAATATGGGGTATTTTTGGGTGATTCCTAGGGGTGTTTCAGTAAATTTTTAGGCAAATTTCAGCTTTTCGCCCAGTTCCCGATACCGAGCCTTGTCTTGCTCGCTGGCACTACCCCCAGCAATTTTTTGGGCAATTTCCGTCATTTCTTGCTTTAAACCCGCCTTCTCCAACTTGCTAAAAGCCCCTTCCAAATCTGCGGAAGCACCCTCAAGCTCAACATCGCTACCCATGATGCGCTTTCTTAATACCTCATACATAGAGGCAAGTTCGCTACGGGAGAGTTGATCTTGGAACATGGCAAACGATCCAGCACCAACGGTCATCTTGCCACTTTCATCCGCAATGAGTTCGACTTGATCACATTGAGAAAGCAAATCTGTCATTAATGTCAAAGCATTGGCCGAGCGCTGCTCTGCCGCTTTTAATGCTAATGCGCGCTTAGTCTCATTCAATGCTTTTCCTAAATGCGGAAACTGAATAAGCACACGCAAAATTTGTTCCGCCAAATCCATTGGCGCTTTAGGCGGCTCAATCACTTGGGTGGCAACCCGTTTTGCAGAGCCCTTTGATGCTTGCCATGGTGCACCTTGTCGATTACCGCCAGACATTGCATTTGTATTGCCAGAATTATTAGAGTTGCTCTGCCCGTAATTTGATCTCACTTGCGCAGATTGATACGGAGATGTCTGCACTGGTGCTGGTACGACACTGAGTCCGCAGAATGATTCCAATTCTGCGGGAGTGGTATTGGTACGAATCGCCAACTCACGCAGCATTTGTGTGCGCAGCGCAATCGGCGGCATCGATAACAACAAGGGCTTAGCCGCATGGTGCGTTTGGGCCCTGCCCTCAGGCGTAGTCAACTCGTGACCTTCGCTCGCCACCTTAAAGAAGAAACTCGATAAGGACATCGCTTCTTTAATGACTTTCTCAAATGCAGCTTCGCCATATGCTCTGACATAACTGTCAGGATCATGCTCCGTTGGTAAAAACAAGAAACGAATTTCTTTATCGTCTGACATTAAAGGTAAGCAAGCTTCAAGGGCACGTTGCGCAGCACGTTGCCCTGCTGCATCACCATCAAATGAGAAAACCACTTTATCGGTTTGACGCAATAGCATGCGTACATGGTTTGCCGTACATGCGGTGCCTAATGTTGCTACTGCATTAGGAAAACCTAATTGCGCAAGAGCCACCACATCCATGTAGCCTTCGCACACCAAGACATACTCTTTAGCGCGGATCGCTTGTCTTGCTTCAAACAATCCGTAGAGCGTATTGCCTTTTGAGAACAGTGGCGTTTCTGGAGAATTTAAATACTTTGGCTCACCTTGATCGAGAATGCGACCGCCAAATCCAATCGTTTGTCCTTTTGGATTGCGAATCGGAAACATGATGCGATCCCGAAAACGGTCATATCGTTTTACAGGGGCACCCTCTGCCTGCTCACCTTGAATAATTAGACCGCCTTCGACCAGGGTCTTTGCAATTTCATCATTTGAGTACGGCCCAAAGACCGACTCGAGACCTTGCCACCCATCAGGCGCATAGCCAAGGGCATAGCGTTTGGCGATCTCACCAGTCAGACCGCGACCTTTGAGATATTCAACTGCGCGCGTGCTGCCCTTGAGTTGTTGACGATACCAATCGGCAGCCGAACTCATGACTTCACTCAGAGCCATTGCCTGCTGTTGGCGCGCAACATCATTTGCACTGCGCTCTTCACGCGGAACATCTAGACCAGCAGAGCGCGCAAGCTCTTCAATTGCATCTACATAGCCAAGACCCGAATACTCCATCAAGAAACTAATTGCAGAGCCATGAGCACCACATCCAAAGCAGTGATAGAACTGCTTATTTGGTGAAACGGAAAATGATGGTGACTTTTCCGAATGAAAAGGGCACAAACCTTGAAAGTTTGCACCAGCTTTTTTTAACTTCACATGTTGCCCAACCACATCGACAATATCAACTCGATTTAACAAGTCAGCAATGAAGGATTGCGGAATGAGCGCCATACGATCAGTATGAAACGGTTTTTTGAGTTTTACTAGTAAGTTACTTCGCCAGTGCAGCTTTTACCAAGCCAGATACTTTGCCCATATCGGCTTTACCAGCTAATTGGCCCTTTAAAACACCAATCACTTTACCCATATCCTGTGGGCCTGCAGCACCAGTAGACGCAACTGCTGCTGCAACTGCTGCTTCAACTTCCGCATCTGACATTTGTGCTGGCAAATAGGCTTGCAAAATTGTCATCTCTGCAGACTCCACTGCAACGAGATCATCGCGCCCCGCTTTCTCAAACTGAGAAATAGAATCTTTGCGTTGCTTAATCATTTTTTCAACAGTAGCAATGACCGCTGCATCATCGAGCACGATGCGATCATCTACCTCACGTTGTTTAATGGCAGCTAACAACAGACGAATGGTTCCCAAGCGCGCGGTTTCTTTGGCGCGCATTGCGGATTTCATATCTTCAGTGATTTGATCTTTCAAACTCATGGGGTAATCCTAGTTTTCTGATGTGTGATTAAAAAGCAAAAACCCGCTGCGTTTCACCGTCAGCGGGTTTCAAAGCTTCTCGGTGAAGAGAGCTTTAAATTCTATTAGTAAAGCTTCTTAGGCAACATTTGGCTGCGAATACGCTTGTAATGGCGCTTAGCAGCTGCAGCCTTTTTACGCTTACGCTCAGCCGTTGGCTTCTCGTAAAACTCGCGTGCACGCAAGTCTGTCAAAAGACCATTTTTCTCAATGGTGCGCTTGAAACGGCGCAATGCCACTTCAAATGGTTCGTTTTCGCGAAGGCGGACTGTAGTCATACTTATTTAACTCGTATATGCTCGATAGATATCGAAAAATTAACTGAATTGCGATTCTAGCACGACCAAGCGAAAAATGATTGTTTTAGGCATAGAAACTTCCTGTGACGAAACCGGGGTGGCAATTTATGACACAACCCCCTGGGAAGCGGGAAAACCTGCATTTTTAGGCATTCTAGGCCAGGGTTTACACTCTCAGATCGCCATGCACCGGGATTATGGGGGCGTTGTTCCTGAACTAGCTTCTCGAGACCATATTCGCCGAGTTTTACCCCTTTTAGACCAATCTTTAGTCCAATCTGGCCTTAAATTGGGCAATATTGATGCAATTGCCTATACCCAGGGGCCCGGCTTAGCCGGCGCCCTGCTGGTTGGGAGTGCTTTTGCTAAATCTTTGGCCCAAGGTCTCAATTTACCCACAATCGGGGTTCATCACCTCGAGGGCCATCTCCTTTCCCCGCTCCTTGGTCAAACTGCCCCGCAATTTCCATTTATTGCCTTATTGGTTTCTGGGGGGCATACCCAGCTCATGAAAGTTTCCGGAATTGGTCAATACGAACTTCTGGGCGAAACTTTGGATGACGCTGCTGGTGAAGCTTTTGATAAAACCGCCAAATTACTGGGATTAGATTACCCAGGTGGCGCAGCGATCTCGAAGTTGGCAGAAAAAGGTCGTGTCGGCATTTTTGATTTACCAAAACCGATGCTGCACTCTGGCGATTTGGATTTTTCTTTCTCGGGTCTGAAGACTGCCGTTCTCAATCAAGTGAAAAAGTTTGAAGCGCGGTCCGTGACAGAACCTACAGAAGTGGTGCAATTTCATGCTGACCTTGCAAGAAGCTTTGTCGATGCTATCGTTACAGTACTAGTTAGCAAATCAGAGAAAGCACTCAAGCAAACTGGCTGCAAACATTTAGTTCTTGCTGGTGGTGTGGGCGCCAATTTGCAACTGCGTAATGCGCTGAACGAAAAAGCTATGAAGAATGGCTTTGAAGTACATTATCCACCGCTAGAGTTATGCACCGATAACGGTGTCATGATTGCATTTGCAGGTGCACTACGTATGCTGAGCAAAAATAATGGCTCCACAACTTCTGGAGCCTTTGATATCAAACCCCGCTGGGATTTGCAAAGCAATAATTTGATTTAGCGCGCTTTATTTCTTGTGCGAGATTCTGGCAAATGCGCTGTGGTTATGAATCGATTCAAAGTTCTCAGCCTCAACCACAAAAGACTGAATACGCTGTTCTGCCTTTAAACGACCGGCGACATCGCGCACTAAATCTTCAACAAATTTAGGATTGCTGTAGGAATGTTCGGTCACCCACTTTTCATCTGGGCGCTTAAGTAAACCCCAAAGTTCGCTTGATGCTTCGCTCTCGGCAGCCGCAACCAAATCTTCTACTGTCATTTGAGTTGCTGAGTCTAACGCCACTGTCATCGTGACATGTGAGCGTTGATTATGCGCACCAAATTCTGAAATCTCTTTTGAGCAAGGGCATAAACTCATTACCGGCACTTGCGCACGCAAGCCCAAGTCAACGTTAGTTTCACCGGTGGCATTTTGTTTGGCCGTTGCCATCCAAGTCACTTCGTAATCCATCAAACTCTCAACACCAGAAACTGGTGCCGCTTTTTTTACAAAGTGGGTATAGGTAAATTGCACATGACCTTCTTTGGCATCAAGTAAAGGCAACATGTCGCGCACGAGAGCAACTACTGTTGTGCTATCAACCGCCTGCTCTTGCTTTTGTAACAGCGCCATGAAGCGTGACATGTGTGTACCCTTCACATGTGCAGGTAAAGCTACATCCATTTCAAATGTACCTACAGATGGAAAGTTTCCAGCTTTGCTGCGAATCGTTAATGGGTGACGCACGCCACGAATACCGACTTGCTCAATCGGCAATGCGCGCTTGTCCAAAGTGGACTGCACATCAGGCATTGCGCTAGCTTTCAGAAAGGCGGGGTTCATGTCATTCATAACTCTATTTTCAAGCAAAACGATCTTATTTGCCTGAAATCACCGAATTTGCCACGGATACCACTGGAAAACGCTGCTTTATCGAGTTTGTAATGCCTTCAACATCAAGGCCGCACTTAGTCATGAGCAACTGATAGTCGCCATGCTCAATGAATTCGTCAGGAAGACCTAATTGAAGCAAGGGCTTTTGAATTCCTAATTTTGTGAGCGCCTCAAGGCAAGCACTACCAGCGCCACCAGCAATCGCACCATCTTCTATCGTGACAAAGTAATCATGGTCTGCTGCAAGCGATTGAATCAAATCCACATCTAATGGTTTTACAAAACGCATATTAGCAACGGTGGCATCCAAACTTTCAGCGGCTTCTAATGCGCTAAAGAGCAAAGTACCAAATGCCAAAATCACTACTCTCCTACCCGCAGGTGCAGATGACTTACGACGAATCTCACCCTTGCCTAATGGCAAAGTGCGTAACTCACTTGAAGGAATCGTGCCCACACCAGAACCACGTGGATAACGCACTGCGCTTGGATGCGATTGATGAAATGCTGTTGTTAATAGATCACGACACTCCGCTTCATCTGCTGGCGTCATCACCAACATATTCGGAATACAGCGCAAGAAAGGAATGTCATATGCGCCGGCATGAGTTGCGCCATCCGCACCAACCAATCCCGCGCGATCGAGCGCAAACAGTACTGGTAAATCTTGCAAAGCTACATCATGAATCAATTGATCGTAGGCACGTTGCAAGAAAGTGGAATAGATTGCCACCACTGGCTTCATGCCTTCACAAGCCATGCCAGCAGCAAAAGTAACTGCATGTTGCTCGGCGATACCTACGTCGTAATAACGCTTCGGAAAATTCTTCTCAAACTCTACCAAGCCCGAACCCTCACGCATCGCTGGAGTAATGCCAATCAACATCGGATCAGCATGGGCCATATCGCAAAGCCATTCACCAAAAACTTGAGTAAAGGTTTTCTTGCTAGCAGCTACTTTTTTAACACCCTCTTGCGGATTGAATTTACTAGGGCCGTGATACAAAACTGGATCCGCTTCAGCCAACTCATATCCTTGGCCTTTTTTAGTCACGACATGGAGGAACTGTGGTCCGCGCCCTTCCAATGCTAAGCGTCGAACGTTTTGTAACATCGGAACGAGCGCATCCAAATCATGGCCATCAATTGGGCCGAAATAGTTGAAGCCAAATTCTTGGAAGATCGTTGCTGGTGACACCATGCCTTTAGCATGGTCCTCTAAGCGTTTCGCAAACTCACGCAACGGAGGCGCAATCGAGAGAACGCTATCGATTCCTTTTTTGGTGGTGGAATAAATACTGCCGCTCAGCAATCGAGCAAGGTGACGATTGAGCGCGCCCACTGCTGGCGAAATCGACATATCGTTGTCATTCAATATCACCACTAAAGGCAAATCGTCATAGACGCCAGCATTGTTCATCGCTTCAAAAGCCATGCCACCCGTCATGGCGCTATCGCCAATCACCGCAACAGCTACTTGTCGTTCGCCCTTTGTTTGAAAAGCGCGCGCCATTCCCATCGCCGCGGAAATGCTGGTTGAAGAATGCCCTGTACCAAAGGCATCAAACTCACTCTCTGCGCGATGCGGAAAACCCGAAAGACCTTTGTACTGACGCAAGGTATTCATGCGATCACGACGACCCGTCAGTATTTTGTGCGGGTAACTTTGGTGACCCACATCCCAAACAATTCGATCGCGTGGTGTGTCAAACACATAGTGCAAAGCAATGGATAACTCTACAGTTCCCAAATTGGAAGATAAGTGACCGCCCGTTTTCGAAACAGAATCCAAAACAAATTGACGCAACTCATCAGCAAGAGCGGGCAGCTCTTCGCGCGACAGTTTTTTTAGATCATCAGGAGAGTTAATCGAAAGTAAAGTCATTGCGTTATTGCATTAATCCTTTATTTACCTCTATTGACTACCAATAGAGCTAAATCTTTTAGAGCTTGGGCTTGAATGCCAAAACCATCCAAACTACTCATGGCGATTTCTTGCAATTCTTTAGCCTGCTGCTGTGCATAGTCTAAACCCATCAAGGTCACATAGGTCGGCTTGTTTGCGGCAGCGTCTTTCCCGGCGGTCTTTCCAAGTGTTTGACTGTCTGCTGTCGCATCCAGAACATCATCAACAATTTGAAACGCCAAACCAAGCGCCTTTGAGTACTGATCTAATTTGGCCAATTGCTCTGCATTGAGATTAGCAGCGATGCCACCTAATTCAACGGCACAAGATAGTAATGCGCCAGTCTTCATGGCATGCATTTGCTTTAAGCCTGGTAAATCCAATTTCTTGCCAACGCTCTCAAGGTCAATGGCTTGACCACCAGCCATGCCACGGGAGCCTGATGCTGCGGCCAAACAAGCAATCATTTTTAAACGTTGATTTGCATCTCCCGGCGCAGTGGCCAGAACCTCAAAAGCACGAGTCTGCAATGCATCGCCCACCAATAATGCAGTCGCCTCATCAAATGCTTTATGAACAGTAGGCCTACCTCGACGTAAATCATCATCGTCCATACAGGGCATATCGTCATGCACTAATGAATAGGCATGAATACACTCCACCGCTACCGCTGCTGCATCGAGCATTTGCTCTTGATCAGCAGAAGATGACTTTCCTAATTGACCGGCCGCATAAACTAACAAAGGACGAATTCGTTTGCCGCCACCCCGTGCGGCATAACGCATTGCTTCATGCAAACGATGTGGAATAGTTTGCGGTGAATCGAGTAAACGATCTAAAGCAGACTCCACTCGTTCAGAGTGAAGCTTGAGCCACCCTTGAGATGCAATTGCCGTCAATTAAGCCTCGAACACGCGCACTTGTTGCTCTACTTGAGCAAGAACGCCTTGGCAATGTTTAAGCAGGGCTGCGCCGCGTTGATAGGCTAATAAGGTCTCTTCAAGGGAAAATTTGCCGGACTCCATGTCGGAAATGAGCTTCTCCAGCTCCTTGACTGCCTGCTCGTAACGCAGATCTGGGTCGATTTGGACTTCAAGGCCTGGTTTTGAACTCTCTGACTTTTTGCTTGCCATAAGCGGTTTCCTTCATATTCCCGATGCGGATAGCCCTACATATTAAAGCGAGAAGGCCCCCAGATGGGTATAATTCCCCCCTTCCTTTCCAATATCGATCCGTCGATGGTTGGATTGGTTATTCCGCTTAGCTTCGGCTGACGTTTTCGGGGGTGGGGAGAATGACTAATCTGGCTACCGCGCAGCAGCTTGCGCCGTCCAATCTACAACTGCCGGTTTCGGCATATTTTGACGCTGATTTGTATCAGCGGGAAATTGAACTGCTTTTTAAGCAGGGTCCTGGCTATGTAGGCCACGAACTCATGGTGCCTGAAGTTGGCTCCTATCAAACTTTGGGCGCTGAAAACGAGGGTCGCATTCTCGTCCGCAATCAAGAGGGTATTGAACTTCTCTCTAACGTTTGTCGCCATCGCCAAGCGTTGATGCTGAACGGCAAAGGTAAAACTGAAAATATCGTTTGCCCACTGCATCGCTGGACCTATGACTTAGGCGGCAATCTATTGGGCGCACCCCACTTTGAAGATAAGCCCTGTTTAAATCTTGGCAAATCGCCATTGCAAAATTGGCAAGGCCTCTTATTTGAAGGTCCACGCGATGTGCGCGCTGATCTTGCGAAACTTGGTGTTGCTGATGATCTCAAATTTGATGGCTACATGCTTGACCATGTTGAAGTTCACGACTGTAACTACAACTGGAAAACATTTATCGAGGTTTATCTCGAGGACTACCATGTTGTTCCTTTTCATCCGGGTTTAGGTAAATTTGTTTCCTGTGAAGATTTGCAATGGGAATTCGGTGAATGGCATAGCGTGCAAACCGTTGGCATTCATAAAGACCTACAGAAGCCAGGCTCACAAACCTATCGCAACTGGCATGAAGCTGTATTGCGCCAATTCAATGGCAAAGCACCGCGCCATGGGGCAATTTGGCTCACTTACTATCCTAATGTGATGGTCGAGTGGTATCCAGGCGTGCTCTGCGTTTCCACCTTACATCCGATGGGTATCAACAAAACACGCAATATTGTCGAGTTCTACTATCCAGAAGAAATCGCTCTGTTCGAACGTGAATTTGTGGAAGCAGAACGCGCTGCCTATATGGAAACCTGCATAGAAGATGATGAGATCGCTGAACGCATGGATCAAGGTAGAGCGGCACTACTTGCACGCGAGGTAAATGAAGTTGGTCCTTATCAAAGCCCAATGGAAGATGGCATGCAACATTTCCATGAATGGTATCGACGCGTCATGAACTTTCAGGGCGCATAATCTAAGTAAGTACTTTTGCCACCACAAACAAGGAAGCATCATGACTCCTCTAATTACCGCAAACCAGTTAGAAGAAATCATTAATAGTGGTGAAAACGTATTGCTCTGTGATTGCCGCTTTGATTTAGTAGACACCCAAGCAGGCAGAAAAGCTTACGAAGAGAGTCACATTCCTGGCGCGATTTATGTCGACCTCGATCAAGACTTATCGGGCACCAAGACTGGCAAAAATGGTAGACATCCATTGCCCACTCCCGAAGCATGGGCGCAAACCAAGACTCGCTTAGGCATTAGCCCAAACACCTTGGTAGTTGCTTACGACAAGCAAGGCTCGGTTTACGCCAGTCGCCTTTGGTGGATGCTCAAAGCCACTGGTCACGCTAATGTCCAGGTATTGGATGGCGGCTTAGATACCTGGAATGGTCCCATGGGAACCGTAGCACGCAAGCCCACACCATCGAGCGCTCCAATTGCAGCAAGACCATACGAAGGACTCGTATTAGTAGACGAAGTAGTTGGCAATTTGCAATCCAAAAAATATATTGTGATCGACGCTCGTGCAAACGATCGCTTTCATGGACAAAACGAAACTTTAGATCCAGTGGGCGGCCACATTCCTGGTGCTCTCAATCATTTCTTTAAAAACAATTTATCAGCTACTGCCTTTAAGTCAGCCGAACATCTCTTTAAAGACTTTGTAGAACTTCTAGGATCGTACAAACCAGCGCAAGTCATTCATCAATGTGGATCAGGCGTAACAGCTTGTCACAATCTTTTGGCGATGGAGGTTGCTGGCCTCAAAGGTTCACGTCTTTATGCTGGCAGCTGGAGCGAGTGGTGCACTGATAGCAGCAGACCGATTGAAACGTAATTGAGATTGCTGGCGCTTGGCTTGCTTAGTGTGCAAGCGATAACAGCACTACAAATCCAACGCCGCAGGCTATCAAAACCGTTTGACGCAATGACTCAGCCCAGTGTGGGCGACGGTGCATCTGCGGAATAAGATCACTGACGGCGATATAAATAAAACTACTCGAAGCAATCACAAGTAGGTACGGCATTGCTGCATGGGCTTTTTCTAAGAAGAAATACGCCAGCACACCACCAACCACTGCTGATAAGCCGCAAATACAGTTGTAGAGCAAAGCGCGAGTGCGTGAGAAGCCCGCATTTAGCAACACAATGAAATCACCGATCTCTTGTGGAATCTCATGCGCAATGATGGCAATCGCAGTAAAGATGCCGACCTGGTAGTCAGCCATAAATGCAGCGGCAATCAAAATACCGTCCACAAAATTGTGCAATCCATCGCCAACCAAAATCATCCAGCCGCTACGGCCTGCGTTTTCCGCATCATGTCCGTGATGGTGATGGTGACCATCGCCTTCGTGGTGATGATCATGACGAAGTAGTGCAATCTTTTCTAACAAGAAAAATCCTAGCAATCCCGCCAACAAAGTCGCAAACAAAAGTTGTGGTTTTGCACCTGGCATGCTGAATGCCTCAGGCAATGAGTGAAGCAATGCGGTAGCCAACAAGATACCAACCGATAGACTCACCATATTGTTGACCATCTTCGCAAGCAAAGCTAAGGAACAACTAGCCGCAACTAGCGCACTCGCAGTACCCGCGATAGCCGTTACCAGAAGAATGCTTTGTAAGACAGTCATGAGTTATTAAGCAACACCCGTTTTCTTAAACCAGGCGATACACTTTTCCCAACCATCTTTTGCCGGTCCTTCACGATAGGTGGCGCGATAGTCTGCATGGAATGCATGAGGCGCATCAGGATAGACCTCAATTACAGAAGCTTTAGCAGCAGGATTTGTAGGAGCGGCTTGCGCCAATGCGGCACGCATTTGCTCAACACTCTCTAACGAAATGCCAGCATCAGCGCCACCGTAAAGGCCGAGCACAGGGGCTTTTAGTTCTGTAGCCAATTCAACAGGATGACGAGGGTTACCTTCAGTCTTTTCACCAATCAAACGACCATACCAAGCTACGCCAGCCTTCACTTGCGGCAAAGTTGCAGAGAGCCAAGTGATGCGGCCACCCCAACAAAAACCAGTAACGCCCACGCGCTTTAGATCACCGCCATTTTTACCTGCCCACACCAAAGCCGCTTGCAGGTCATTTAACACCTGCGCATCAGGCGTTTTGGCCACAATGTTTGTCAAGATGTCAGCAACAGTTCCGTAAGCGTTGGGATCACCAGCGCGGACAAAAAATTCTGGGGCTATTGCTAAATATCCTAATTTGGCAAATCGTCTTGTGACATCGGCAATGTATTCATGCACACCAAAAATTTCACTCACCACAATCACGATAGGTAAATTTCCCTTGGCTTTCTCGGGACGAGATACGTAGGCTGGCATCTGAAAGCTGCCCACTGGAATCATTTGCTCGCCTGCAGTCAGGCCTTTGAAATCAGTCTCAATAGCAGTCGCCATAACTGGATCAGCCGCCGCCACAAAACCTACTCCTAGCGTGGTTGCCGCAGCACCTGCCACTGAGGTCTTCATAAATTTTCTTCGGCTGTGATCTTGTGTTTTTTCGCTCATGATATTTATCTCCGAGTGCTTGCCTAATGCGCTTCTTCCCAATTATCGCCAATACCGATGCTAACTACTAAAGGCACCTTTAACTTAGCTACATTGCACATCAAATCCGGCAACTTTGCTTGCAAGCGGTCGATTTCATCAAAAGGCACATCCAATACCAACTCATCGTGCACCTGCAGCAAGAGCTTCGTTTTAAGCTGCTCTTTTTCTAGCCAATCTTCCACTGCAATCATGGCAAGCTTAATGAGGTCAGCGGCCGTACCTTGCATTGGTGCATTAATTGCAGCGCGTTCAGCACCTTGGCGACGGGGTCCATTGGAACCTTTGATTTCAGGAAGCCATAAGCGCCTACCAAAGACCGTTTCAACGTAACCATTTTCCCTAGCCTCAAGACGAGTACGCTCCATGTACTGCGCCACACCAGGGTAACGATCAAAGTATTTCGCAATATAGTTTTGCGCAGCTGCGCGCTCAATACCCAAATTACCAGCCAAGCCAAATGCACTCATGCCATATATAAGGCCAAAGTTAATTACCTTGGCATAACGTCGCTGCTCAGAATTTACTTCTTCCAATGGAATGCCAAAGATTTCTGCTGCTGTGGCTTGGTGCACGTCCTTACCTTCTCTGAAGGCTGCTAATAAGTTTTCATCTTCAGCGATATGCGCCATGATGCGCAGTTCAATTTGGGAGTAGTCAGCAGACAATAGTTTGCAGCCGTCTGCAGGCACAAAGGCCTCACGAATACGACGCCCCTCTTCAGTGCGCACAGGAATGTTTTGCAAATTGGGGTCACTTGAAGCAAGACGACCTGTCACCGCAGTGGCTTGAGAAAAATTGGTATGCACTCGACCCGTCTTAGGATCAGCCATGCGTGGCAATTTCTCAATATAGGTTGACATCAATTTCGCCAAACTACGATAGTCAAGAATACGCGCCGGCAAAGGATAGTCTTCAGCTAGCTTTTGCAAGACTTCTTCATCCGTAGATGGCGCGCCCGATGGCGTCTTTTTAATGACGGGCAACTCCAATTGCCCGAATAGGATTTCAGCAATTTGCTTAGGCGACTGAATGTTAAATGGCTGACCAGCCAGTTGATGAATCTCTCCCTCTAGCTCCAAAAGGCGTTTGCCAACTTGCTGTCCTTGCTTACCCAAAAGAGCTGAGTCAATGCGAATCCCGTTGCGCTCCATAACCCCAAGCACATGCATTGCAGGCATTTCAATCTGTTGATAAACATACAAGAGACCAGGGTTTGCCTGAATTTGGGGCCAAAGCTCGTGGTGAAGCCGCAAGGTGATATCGGCATCCTCAGCAGCATAGTCAGTAGCGACTTGCAGGTCTACTTGATCAAATCCAATTTGATGTGCGCCTTTGCCACAAACCTCTTCATAACGAATCGTTTTCACACCCAGATGACGCTCAGCCATGCTGTCCATATTGTGCGGAAGATGAGATTCCAATACATAAGACTCTAGCAAGGTATCAAATGCAACACCGCCTAATACAATTCCATAGTTTGCAAATATATGAATGTCGTACTTTAAGTTTTGTCCAACCTTTAAATGCGTTTTACTTTCCAACCAAGACTTCATACGTGACAACACATAATCACGACCGAGTTGTGAATCACCGTTCCGATGTGCCACAGGAATATAGCAAGCTTCACCTGGTTTCACGGAAAGTGAGATGCCAACTAATTCCGCAGCCAATGCATCAAGACTGGTTGTTTCTGTATCAACAGCCGTTAACTCGGCTGCTTCAATTTTTTTCAACCACTTATCTAGAGCAGCCTCATCTGTAACGCACTCATAATGACGTTCGAGCAAATCTGGTGCTACTGTTTTTGGTAATGCGCTAGCAGCTACATTAGATTTTTTAGATTCAACTTCTTCTGTTTTATTGCTTATGGGCGTGCCAGCCAAATCTACAGCTCCCTCTGAAGCCTGGTTGGATGGGCTTTCTAGCTGCTTTTCTACATCACGCAACCAGGTTTTAAATGCGTAACGTTCAAATAGCTCACGCAAAAGCGCAGCATCTTCTGGCTTGGCGTGTAAGTCATCTAAACCTGGTAGATGTGGTGATAAATCGCAATCCGTTTTAACGGTAATGAGTTGTCGCGCTTGTGGCAACCAATCTAATGTCGCACGTAAATTTTCTCCAACGACACCTTTTACTTGATCTGCATTTGCAATCAAATTATCTAAATTGCCAAACTCTGCCAACCATTTATTTGCCGTTTTAGGTCCCGCCTTAGGAACACCAGGAACATTGTCAACCGCATCGCCAATAATCGATAAATAATCCACAATCAATTCTGGTGGCACACCAAACTTTTCAATCACGCCATCAATATCTAATTTCTCGTTAGTCATCGTATTAATGAGTGTGACTGATGGATTTACTAATTGCGCTAAATCTTTATCGCCTGTTGAAATGATGGTTTCCCAACCCGCTTGTGTCGCCTGACAAGCTAGAGTTCCGATCACATCATCAGCCTCCACTCCAGAAACCATCAAAACTGGCCAACCCAATGCCTTAACCATCAAATGAATCGGCTCAATCTGTTTAACCAAATCTTCAGGCATAGGTGAGCGATGAGCCTTGTATTCGGAGTACATCTCGTCCCGGAAGGTTTTTCCCTTGGCATCAAATACACAAGCAATATGGTCGGCTTTTAGCTCTGACCGGGCACGGCGCATCATATTGACCATCCCATAGATAGCTCCCGTGGGCTCCCCAGCCCCATTTCTCAGGTCAGGCATGGCGTGGAAGGCGCGATAGAGGTAGCTAGAACCGTCTACCAACAAGAGTCTATGTTTCGTCATACCGCAATCGTACAATCTAGTTAACAATTACCTACAGGACGGATTAATGAACCGCCCAAAAGTAGGCCAAAAAAGGTGAAAAATGATGCATGCTCTAACAAACGTAATCAACCATATTTTTAGCCAAAGTCTCGCTCTGACGAGTTTTTTGGTGATTTTTGCTGTCTTCGGAGCAGGATCTGCACAGGCTCAGAATACCAGCCAAGCTCTTAGCCAATCCGAGCTCAACCGAATTAACAACCAACCGCTTTCTCCAACCATGAGCCCAGCGGGTGTTGTCAGCAACCCAGAAACCCGCAAACCAAGCTTTCAGCACAAAGAAGCTACCGGCACCGAAATTACTGAGTACAAGGATGCAAATAGCCCTACACAAGTACAAGTTAAAACAAAGTACACCACTTACGAGATGTCACCACCAGACTCTGTAATGCCAGGACCACCTTCAGGTGAGGGCGCACTTATTAGCGTGCCTAGTATTAGCATTCCGATTCAATAAAGAACTGCGCATTTATCAATGGCTGTATTTACTCCGATTGAACTTGGCGAGATCGCCCCATGGATCTCCCAAGAATTTACTATCGGTGAAGCTGCGGACATCCGCGGTATTCATGGTGGAATCGAGAACTCTAATTTCTTCTTAGACACCATCAAAGATGGCAAGAAGCAAGAATATGTTCTGACCATCTTTGAACGCTTATCCGCAGAGCAACTACCCTACTACCTAGAGCTGATGCGCCACTTGGCGAATAAAGGCATACCAGTGCCTAAGCCAATTGAGAACAAGCATGGAGAGATCCTTTTCTCTATTAAAGGCAAACCAGCGGCGATCGTTAGTAAGTTACCTGGTCTCTCCCGAATGCAACCCGAAGTGAAGCATTGCGCTTTGGTTGGCGAGATGCTAGCCAAAATGCATCTTGCTGGAAAAGACTTTCCCAAGTCACAAGAAAATCTTCGCAGTCTTGGTTGGTGGCAACAAACAATTCCGCTTGTTTTGCCGCATTTAAATACCGCACAAAAAGATTTACTTACTCACGAACTGAGTGCACAAGAAGCTTTTTTCTCATCTAGAGATTACGACATGCTTCCGCAAGGTGCTAGCCATTGCGATCTCTTCAGAGACAACGTCTTATTTGATCCAAAAGGATCTTCCGATACCAGCAATGATCAATTAGGTGGTTTTTTTGATTTCTACTTCGCAGGCACTGACAAATGGTTATTCGATCTTGCGGTCACCGTGAATGATTGGTGCTTGGCTGAGAACAAACAGGATTTGGATCCAGCTCGTTTTGATGCTTTGATGCAGGCTTATCAAACCGTACGACCACTGACCAAGGAAGAGCAGGCCAGCTGGCCGCTAATGGTGAGGGCCGCGGCTCTGCGTTTCTGGGTATCACGCTTGTGGGACTTTTATTTACCCCGTGATGCTCAAATGCTCACTCCTCATGACCCAACGCACTTCGAACGCATCCTCCTAAGTCGCCGTACCCTATGAGACTCAATTCCGCTGCACCCAAAGAAGGCTACACCTGGATAAGACAGGGCATTTGGTTATTCAAACAAAATCCTTTGGGATTTTTAATGTTGGTCTTTATGTATGTTTTTGTGGCGCAACTTGCGGTCATCGTTCCAGTGATTGGCGTCTTTGCAGTTCTACTATTAACGCCAACCCTTTCCGTTGGATTTATGACTGCTTGCCGACAAGCAATTCAAAAAGAACGTATTCGACCAAGCGTCTATTTAATTGGACTGCAATCTGGTCAGTTCATTTGTAACCGAATTCTGCAATTAGGCTTGGTGTATGCGGCACTAATTTTGCTAATGAGTTTTGTCTTGAGTCTCTTGGTAGATTTTGAAATGCTATTACCCCTCATGACAACTGATAAACCAATTACCCCCGAGGCACTCAGACAGGTTTATCTAGTATTAGTGTTTGGCGCTGTTTTGTATATTCCGATTGCAATGCTGATGTGGTTCTCACCCATCCTGATTGCATGGGCTGATATGTCCGTTCCGCAAGCTTTGTTTTCTAGCTGGCTCGCATGCTGGACAAACAAGGCCGCGTTCTTTTTTTATCTAGCAATATGGAGCGCGATCTTAATCGCCATTCCTCTGACGATCGGCATGATCTTTGACGCTCTCAATTTCGGTCAAGCCGCATCATTCATCGTGGCACCTATTTCGATGGCCGGCTTAACCATCATGCACTGCTCTTTCTATGCCACTTGGAAGGCTTGCTTTACCGAAGATTAAGCAAGCTTTATTTGCTTAATCAATCGCAGCAAGTTTGGCAATACTAAGCTGCAACCATTTAACACCGTGACGCTTAAAGTTCACTTGGGCTCTAGCATCGGCATCAACACCTTCTAAGCCTGTAACACGCCCTTCACCAAACTTGGTATGGAACACATTCTGACCAATGGTGAACGGATAATTGCCACGGGGCGGCGACGCCAAACGCTTTACTTCCATAGACGCAGAGCCAACTCGCTTTGCCGGTCTTGGTCGTTCGCTACCAGAATCAAAAAAGTCATTGGATTCGTATTCACGCTGGCGGGTGTAACCATCTTGCCAGGTAGAACCTGATCTTGAGCTGCCACCCCAACGCGCATCTTTTGCTTTTGGCGTCAACCACTTTAATGATTCACTTGGCAACTCTTCCAAGAAACGGGAAGGCATGTTGTAGCGAACTTGACCATGTAACATGCGTGACTGGGTGTGAGATAAATACAAGCGCTCTTTAGCGCGAGTAATAGCAACGTACATTAAGCGACGTTCTTCTTCCAAGCCATTTTGCTCATTCACACTGTTCTCATGCGGGAATAAGCCCTCTTCAAGACCGGTAATAAATACTGAGGTGAACTCTAGGCCCTTTGCAGAGTGCACTGTCATCAATTGCACGGCATCTTGACCTGCTTGAGCCTGGTTATCGCCAGCCTCCAAGGAAGCATGCGCCAAGAAGGCCGCAAGCGGTGACATTTCAACAGCGGCAGGATCATTCTCACCAGGTAAAAGTGCGGCAATCGCATCTTGCCCATAACCCTCTTCCGCAATGAATGCAGTGGCGGCGTTAATCAATTCCTGTAAGTTTTCTACTCGGTCTTGCCCTTCTCGCTCAGATAAGTAGTGCTGAATCAAGCCGCTGTGTTGAATTACAAACTCAACAGTTTCAGGCAAGGTATTGTGACGTGTAGCTTCACGCATGTGATCCACTAAGCGAATGAAGCCACCCAATGCGGCACCCGCTTTGCCCTCAAGAGATGAAGCCGCCGTATACAAAGAGCATTGCTGGGCTCTTGCCGCATCTTGCAAGGCCTCAATCGATCTTGCACCAATGCCACGCGTTGGGAAATTCACAACCCGCGAAAAAGATGTGTCGTCATTGGGATTTTCAAGTAAACGCAAGTAAGCAAGTGCGTGCTTAATTTCAGCGCGCTCGAAGAATCGCAAGCCACCATACACACGATATGGAATGCCCGCAGAAAAAAGTGCGTGCTCAATAATGCGTGACTGCGCATTGCTTCTATAGAGCAAAGCAATTTCAGTTCGTTTGATGCCGCTATTCACCAAGGCTTTAATTTCATCTACTAGCCAAGCCGCCTCAGCATGATCACTTGGCGCTTCATAGATGCGGACTGGTTCTCCATGCCCCGCATCGGTTCGCAAGTTTTTACCAAGACGCTCAGAGTTGTTTGCTATCAAATGATTGGCGGTATCGAGAATATGTCCATGTGAGCGATAGTTCTGCTCAAGCTTCACCAGCAAGGGATGAAACTGTTTTTCATAAAGACGCATGTTTTCTACGTCAGCACCACGAAAAGCATAAATACTTTGGTCATCGTCGCCAACTGCGAATACCGAACTACTTCCCATGCTACTGACATTCACGCGGCTTGGATCATGACCAGAGAGTAATTTGAGCCACGCATATTGCAAGGCATTAGTATCCTGAAACTCGTCAATCAAAATATGACGGAAGCGTTCTTGGTAATGCGTGCGAATAGGCTCGCTATGTTTTAGTAGCTCATAGCTGCGTAACAATAATTCAGCGAAGTCTACAACTCCCTCACGCTGGCATTGCTCATCATAGGCGGCATACAGTTGCGCCATCTTCGCCTGAAAATCATCTCCAAGAGCTAAGTCTTTAGCACGCTGTCCACGCTCTTTTGCATGCGCAATGAAATACTGCAATTGTTTAGGTGGATACTTTTCGTCATCCACCTTTAAGCCTTTTAAGAGACGCTTAATTGCCGATAGCTGATCTTGGGTATCCAAGATCTGGAAGGTCGATGGCAAACCAGCCTCTTTATGGTGGGCCCTCAATAAGCGGTTGCATAAACCATGGAAAGTGCCAATCCACATTCCGCGGGTATTAATTGGCAACATGGCACTCAAGCGCACCATCATCTCTTTTGCCGCCTTATTGGTAAATGTCACCGCTAGGACCCCAATTGGCGAAACTTGACCTGTTTGGATCAACCAAGCAATCCTGGTGGTCAATACACGCGTCTTGCCGCTACCAGCGCCTGCCAAAATCAAGGCAGATTGGGCTTGGCCATTTGGGTTTACGGGCGGGAGGGTTACGGCCTCGCGCTGTTCTGGATTAAGGTTCGCGAGCATGTCTGAATACATCAGCCCAATTATAATTTGCCTCTTATGCCAAACGCCTCAAATACCCCCAATTCATCAGTAGCCAGCTCAGCTGAAGAGCTTGCCAAATCCTACGAACCCGCACCGATTGAAGCCTATTGGGGCCCAGAATGGGAGCGCAGAGGAATTGCTGATGCCAGCATGGATGAAAGCAAGGGTGACTTTTCGATTCAGTTGCCACCACCTAATGTGACCGGCACCCTTCATATGGGGCACGCTTTCAATCAAACCATCATGGATGGTTTAGTGCGCCATGCACGTATGTCCGGCAAAAATACCTTGTGGGTACCTGGCACAGATCACGCTGGTATTGCCACCCAAATCGTAGTTGAACGCCAACTTGATGCGCAGAAAGTTTCTCGCCACGATCTCGGCCGTGAAAAGTTCCTAGAAAAAGTCTGGGAGTGGAAAGAAACTTCAGGCAACACCATTACACGCCAAATTCGTCGCTTGGGCGCCTCAATTGATTGGGGTAAAGAATATTTCACGATGGATAGCAAAATGTCCAAGGCCGTGGTGGAAGTATTTGTCCGTCTACATGAACAAGGCTTAATTTATCGTGGCAAACGTTTGGTGAACTGGGATCCTGTTTTAGGCACGGCAGTCTCCGATCTTGAAGTGATGAGCGAAGAAGAAGATGGCTCAATGTGGCACATTCGCTATCCATTGACCGATGGCTCAGGTCACCTCACAGTCGCAACAACCCGTCCAGAAACCTTGCTGGGTGACGTTGCTGTTATGGTCAATCCTGAAGATGAGCGCTATAAACATCTAATTGGCAAGTCGGTCAATCTTCCTTTGTGTGACCGTCAAATCCCCATCATCGCTGATGAATATGTTGATTTAAATTTTGGCACTGGCGTTGTGAAAGTGACTCCAGCGCATGACTTCAATGACTATGCAGTTGGGCAGCGTCATCAGTTGCCGCTCATTAACATTCTCACGCTAGACGCAAAGATTAATGAAAATGCTCCTGCAACTTATCAAGGCATGGAACGTTTTGCTGCTCGCAAACAAGTAGTTGCTGATTTAGAGGCAGCGGGCTTGCTTGAAAAAGTTCAGCCACACAAATTAATGGTGCCGCGCGGTGATCGCACACAGACCATCATTGAGCCTATGCTCACTGATCAATGGTTTGTGGCAATGTCAAAACCAAGTCCTGATAACCAATATCAACCAGGATCATCGATTGCAGGCGCAGCTCTAGATGCCGTCACCAAAGGTGACATCAAATTGGTTCCTGAGAATTGGATTAATACCTACACCCAATGGCTGGAAAACATCCAAGACTGGTGCATCTCTCGACAACTTTGGTGGGGTCATCAGATTCCTGCTTGGTATGGCGATGATGGTCAAATTTTTGTGGCACGCTCCGAAGAAGAGGCTAAGGCTAAGGCTGTGGCAGCTGGCTACACCGGCAAACTCAATCGCGACCCCGATGTACTTGATACCTGGTTTAGCTCTGCGCTGGTTCCATTTAGCTCATTAGGCTGGCCAGAAGAAACGCCAGCACTAAATCATTTCCTACCTTCTTCAGTATTGGTTACGGGCTTTGACATCATTTTCTTCTGGGTAGCGCGCATGGTCATGATGACCTGCCACTTCACAGGAAAAGTGCCATTCCATACGGTTTATGTGCATGGCTTGGTGCGCGATGCTGAGGGTCAAAAGATGAGCAAGTCCAAAGGTAATACTTTGGATCCAATCGACTTAATTGATGGCATCAAACTGGATGAGCTTGTAGGCAAGCGCACTACCGGACTCATGAATCCAAAGCAAGCCGAGAGCATTAGCAAGAAAACCAAAAAAGAATTTCCGGATGGTATTCCCGCATTTGGTACAGATGCCTTGCGCTTTACCTTCGCTTCTTTGGCATCACTTGGGCGCAATATTAATTTCGATCAGAAGCGTTGCGAGGGTTATCGTAATTTCTGCAACAAGCTCTGGAATGCAACTCGCTTTGTATTGATGAATTGCCCAGGCGGCGATGAAGATAATGGCCTCGCTCCATGCGATAACCAATGTGGCCCTGATGGTTACCTGGACTTCTCGCCTGCGGATCGCTGGATTGTGTCGCAACTACAAAGAACCGAGTCCGAGGTTGCCAAAGGATTCCAAAACTATCGCTTTGACAATATTGCTAATAGCATCTACCAATTCGTTTGGGATGAATACTGCGATTGGTATTTAGAGCTTGCAAAAGTTCAACTACAGACCGGCACGCCAGCACAACAACGCGCAACACGTCGTACCCTATTGCGCGTACTTGAGACTATCTTGCGTATGGCGCACCCACTTATTCCATTCATTACCGAAACACTTTGGCAAACCGTTGGACCAAAGTCTGGAAAAGAATTAGCTAAGCAGGCTAAGCAAACAATTGCATTACAACCCTACCCTGTTTCTCAACCAGAAAAAATTGATGAGCAAAGCGAAGATTGGGTGGCGCAAGTTAAAGCGATTGTGGATGCCTGCAGAAACCTGCGCGGTGAAATGCAAGTACCCCCAGGTCAAAAAGTGCCTCTGTGGATTTACGGTCCAGAAGCTTTCTTGCAAAAAGCGACTCCTTATTTGCTCGCTTTAGCCAAGCTGACAGAAGTCAAAATCTACAGCGATGAATCCGCCCTGGAAAAAGATGCCCCAGGGGCGCCAATTGCTCTCGTGGGCGATATCAAGTTACTCCTCAAGATTGAAGTGGATGTGGCGGCTGAGCGCGCCCGTCTTGGTAAAGAAATTGAACGCCTTGCCAATGAAATCACTAAAGCCCGCAGCAAGCTAGGCAACGAAAGCTTCGTTGCTCGTGCCCCAGCTGAAGTAGTTGCCCAGGAAAAACAACGTCTTGCTGGCTTTGAGCAAAATCATGAGAAGCTTGTTGCACAATTAGAACGTCTTCAATAAAGATCGGATTAGCAATGCCCTTGTCTACCAAAGCGGTCACTAAAGCAGTTTTCCCAGTTGCGGGTCTTGGCACTCGTTTTTTACCAGCGACTAAAGCCAGCCCAAAAGAAATGCTCAATGTGGTTGATAAGCCACTTATTCAGTATGCGGTTGAAGAAGCTATTGCAGCAGGCATCACTGAAATGATTTTTGTGACTGGCCGTAGCAAGCGCGCAATTGAAGATCACTTTGATAAAGCTTATGAGCTTGAAGCTGAGCTTGAGGCAAAAAATAAGCAAGCCTTACTAGAGATCGTGCGTAGCGTTAAACCCAGTCATGTTGATTGCGTATATGTCCGTCAACCAGAGGCGCTTGGTCTCGGTCATGCAGTGCTGTGCGCAGAGAAGCTGGTTCGTGACGAACCGTTTGCGGTAATCCTGGCAGATGATTTATTAGACGGCAATCCACCCGTTCTCAAGCAAATGCTCAAAGTTTATGAAGAGCAAAATGGTTCAGTCTTAGCAGTTGAAAAGATTGATCCAGCCAAGAGCAGTTCCTATGGCATCGTTGCTGGCACTGAAGTAGCCAAAGGCATCCATCGCTTAAATGGCATTGTGGAGAAGCCTCAACCTAAAGATGCTCCATCGAACTTAGCGGTTGTAGGCCGATATGTTCTGTCTTCCGATATTTTTCAGCATATTCGCAATCTCAAGCCTGGTGCTGGCGGAGAAATTCAACTAACTGATGCGATTGCTTCACTCTTAAAAGAAGATCCTGTATTCGCTTACGAATACGATGGCGTTCGTTATGACTGCGGCAGCAAATTAGGATATCTCAAAGCTTCCGTGGAATTTGCTTTGCGCCACCCAGAAGTGTCAAAAGATTTTGAGGCTTATCTAAAGAGTCGCTCGCTAATTTAATTACTACGATTGATGAAGCGATGAAATAAAAAAGGCAGGTATTACCTGCCTTTTTCTTTGGTTTGTTTATCTTCTTTTCAGAAAGAAAACCAATACATCGCCTTCGGTAGTGCTGCCGATTAGTTCATTGCCAGTTTGCTTGGCAAACGCAGGGAAATCTCTAGACGCCCCAGAATCTGTTGCTTTAATCTTGAGCACTTCACCAGACTGCATAGTGGCTAAAGCTTTCTTGGTGCGCAAAATGGGCAATGGGCAATTCATACCAATGGCATCTACTTCAGCATTAAAAGCAATATTGCTCAGGTCACTCATTTGCTTGCTACCCAATCTTTGACGCCAGCAAGAGCTGCATTGAGCTTGCTAGGATCATTACCGCCCGCCATCGCCATTTCTGGTTTGCCGCCGCCTTTACCACCCACTTGCTGAGCAACAAAATTCACGAGATCGCCAGCTTTCACTTTGGCAATTGAATCTGCTGTTACTCCAGCAACCAAACTCACTTTATCACCCTGAACTGAAGCCAAAACGATTGCTGCTGATTTGAGTTTTGCTTTCAAGGCATCCATAGTCTCACGCAATACCCCAGCATCTGCACCATCTAAACGTGCAGCGAGAACTTTGATGCCATTAATATCAATCGCTTGCCCGGCCAACTCGTCACCTTGGCTTGCAGCCAACTTCGAATTAACCTTTTCTAGTTCACGCTCAGCTTGACGCAAACTCTCTTGTAGTTGCGCTACACGATTTATCAAATCGCCAGGATGCGTCTTCAAGATAGCCGCTACTTCATTAACCTTATCTTCTAGGCCTTGCAAGAACTGCAGAGCGTGATTACCAGTAACCGCTTCAACACGGCGTATACCTGCGGCAACACCACCCTCAGAAACAATCTTGAGGCTTCCAATATCACCCGTGCGAGATACGTGAGTACCCCCACATAATTCTTTTGAGCTACCGATCTCAAGAACACGCACTTCATCGCCATACTTCTCGCCAAAGAGCATCATGGCACCAGTCTTTTGCGCATCCTCCAAAGACATCACTTTTCCAGAGGTGGCGGTATTGGCCAAAATCTCGGCATTCACAATATCTTCAACGCGGCGAATTTGTTCTGCTGTAATTGGAGCATTATGCGTAAAGTCAAATCGGGTCTTGGTAGCATCAACTAAAGAGCCTTTTTGTTGAACGTGATCACCCAAAACTTCTCGCAAAGCTTTGTGCAAGATATGAGTAGCGCTGTGGTTACGCATGGTGTCTGTTCTTTGCTGAACATCCACCAAAGCATTTAATGTGTCGCCTACCTTAATCTCACCTTCCAGCAATACGCCTTGATGGCCAAATACATCAGCCTGGATCTTGAAGGTATCTTCGACGGCAAAACGAATTGACTCATTGCGCAATTCACCGCGATCACCAACCTGACCGCCAGACTCTGCATAGAACGGTGTGTTGTCCAGAACCACTACCGCGGCATCTCCCGCTTTAACTGAAGCAACCTCAGATCCATCAACATACAAAGCGGTTACCTTGGCGCCTTCATGCTTGAGTGTGTCGTATCCATGGAATTGCGTTGGCTGGCCCTTGTATTCCAAACCCTGAGCGACCTTAAACTTACCTGCCGCTCTAGCTTGATCACGTTGCTTTTGCATCGCGAACTCAAAACCTTCAGCATCAACTGTGACGCCACGCTCACGACAAACGTCTGCTGTTAAATCCAATGGGAAGCCAAAAGTGTCATGCAAGCGGAATGCGGTTTCACCATCAACCACTTTGGCGCCGCCTGCTAACGCACCATCCAAGATTTCCATACCGTTGGCAATCGTTTGGAAGAAACGCTCTTCCTCTTGCTTTAATACTTCGCTCACTTTATCTTGCGCCGCGCGCAATTCAGGATAGGCATCACCCATTTCTTGAACCAGCGCAGGTACAAGTTGATAGAAAAATGGTTTACGTGCACCTAGCTTGTAACCATGGCGAATCGCGCGACGCGCAATACGACGCAATACATAACCGCGCCCTGCGTTGCCTGGAATAACGCCGTCAACCACAATAAAACTACATGCGCGAATATGATCTGCAATCACCTTCAAAGATGGGCTGGCCGCATCGCAATTACCGCCACCCGCCGCATCAACAGCATCCTTGGAGGCCTTAAGTAAATTGACGAAGAGGTCGATTTCATAATTGGAATGAACGTGCTGCAACACTGCTGCGATACGCTCTAAACCCATACCAGTATCAACGCTAGGCTTAGGCAGCGGATGCATCACACCCGCTTCATCGCGATTGAACTGCATGAAGACGTTATTCCAAATTTCAATGAAACGATCACCATCTTCTTCAGGACTACCTGGAGGGCCACCAGGAATATGTTCACCATGATCGTAGAAAATTTCCGTGCATGGTCCGCATGGACCTGTGTCACCCATCATCCAGAAATTATCAGAAGCGTAACGCGCACCCTTGTTATCGCCAATTCGAATAATGCGATCTGCAGGCACGCCAATTTGATCTTTCCAAATGGCATAAGCCTCATCATCTTCGGCATACACCGTGACCAATAACTTATCTTTTGGTAGCTTAAATACTTGGGTCAATAAATCCCAGGCAAATTGAATCGCATCTTTCTTGAAATAGTCTCCGAAGGAAAAATTGCCTAACATCTCAAAAAAGGTATGGTGACGTGCGGTGTAGCCCACGTTATCCAAGTCGTTGTGCTTACCGCCAGCTCGTATACATTTTTGGGCTGTCGTCGCACGGCTATAGGGGCGCTTGTCAAAGCCTAAAAATACGTCCTTAAATTGGTTCATCCCCGCATTGGTAAAGAGCAGGGTTGGGTCATCGCCAGGAACTACTGGGCTTGAAGGGACGATTTGGTGACCTTTTTGAGCAAAGAAATCCAGGTAAGCCTGGCGAATTTGGGAGACTTTCATAGCCGTAATTATGGCATTCGCACCCGTCTAGGGCAAACCCTAGACAAGATCCCCCCCTCGTGGCTTACAATCGCTCAATATCAATAAATAATCGGCTTCTAAGTCCGATATAAAAAGGAGCGCAACTTGAAAATTCGCAATCAACGGGATTTTGGGGCTGGTGTCATGTACATCGTGATCGGCCTCTTCTTCACCATCGTGGCTACTCAATACCCAATGGGTACTGCGGCCAAAATGGGTCCAGGCTACTTCCCATTCTTCTTAGGCATTTTGATGACCCTTTTGGGTCTGATCGTTGCAGTCAAGGCTCTGGGAGCCACAGCAGCAATCGAATCGATTCCTAAATTCAACTGGAGAGTGATTGCACAAATTACTGGCTCAGTAGTGCTGTACGGATTGCTATTGCCAAGAATGGGTTTCTTGATCGCAGTGGTCGTATTAGTTCTCGTATCTGCAAGTGCCAGCAAAGAGTTCACATGGAAGGGTTCGCTAATTAATGCGGCTTTCCTCGTGATATTCACATACTCAGTATTTGTGGTGGGCTTGAAGCTTCAGTTCCCATTGCTGCCTGTATTCCTACAACAATAACGAACCAGGACTCTGAAAAATGGATTTATTTGCTAACTTAGCTCTCGGTTTCGATACCGCGTTCACTCTACAAAACCTCCTGTACTGCCTCATCGGTTGTATCTTGGGAACCCTCATTGGCGTTTTGCCTGGTCTTGGCCCCATCGCCACTATCGCGATGCTCTTGCCAGCAACCTATGCCCTGCCTCCTATTGCCGCATTGATCATGTTGGCTGGTATTTATTACGGCTCACAATACGGCGGATCTACAACAGCGATTTTGCTCAATATCCCAGGAGAAACGTCCTCGGTGGTGACGGCGATTGACGGCTACCAAATGGCCCGCAATGGTCGAGCAGGTGTTGCTTTGTTTACTGCCGGCATGGGTTCATTCTTCGCTGGCTGCGTTGCAACCTTAGTATTGGCTGCTTTCGCTGCACCACTCTCACAACTCGCATTTAAGTTTGGTCCTGCAGAGTATTTCTCATTGATGGTGCTTGGCTTGATCGGCGCGGTAGTGTTGGCGTCCGGCTCTTTAATTAAAGCGATTGGCATGATCATCCTCGGCTTGCTCATGGGCTTGATTGGTACCGACGTGAACTCTGGTGTATCTCGCTATGCGTTTGACATTCCTGAGTTGAGTGACGGTATTGGCTTCGTAGCTGTTGCGATGGGTGTATTCGGTTTTGCTGAAATCATGGGTAACCTTGAAAAGCAAGGTGAAGATGAGGGCTTCCTCAATAAGCTCACCAGCATGATCCCAACTAAGAGCGATGTGAAGCGCATGATTCCTTCAATTTTGCGTGGCACAACAATCGGCTCCATCTTGGGCATCCTCCCTGGCGGCGGCGCAGCTTTAGCAGCGTTCGGCGCTTACTCTGTCGAGAAAAAGTCCTCCAAGTACACCCATGAATTTGGTAAGGGTGCGATTGAAGGTGTTGCAGGTCCTGAATCAGCAAACAATGCTGCTGCTCAAACTTCATTTATTCCATTGCTTACTTTAGGTATCCCACCTAATGCGGTAATGGCATTGATGGTTGGCGCGATGACCATTCACAACATTCAACCTGGCCCACAAGTGATGACCAGTAACCCTGCGTTGTTCTGGGGTCTGATCGCCTCTATGTGGATCGGTAACGTGATGTTGATTCTCTTGAATTTGCCACTCATCGGTATTTGGGTGAAGCTCTTGAAGATCCCATATCGCTTCCTCTACCCAGCAATTTTGGTGTTCTGCTGTATTGGTGTGTACACCGTGAACAACACCGTGTTTGACGTTTATGTAACCGCTGGCTTCGGCTTAATTGGTTACCTATTCTTCAAATTGGGTTGCGAACCTCCTCCGCTACTCTTGGGATTCGTTCTTGGACCTATGATGGAAGAGAACTTCCGTCGCGCATTGTTACTCTCTCGCGGCGACTTCACAACCTTCGTTACCCGTCCACTGTCACTCGGATTATTGATTGCGGCAGCTTTGCTGGTTGTAATCGTAGCCTTGCCAGCAGTGAAAAAGACTCGCGAAGAGGCATTCGTCGAAGACTGATTGTCTTAGACCTCACGGAAACGAGCCCGCTGCAGTTTGCGGGCTTTTTCTTTATGGGTCCAGGGTTTTCTCTACAATGTGGCTATGTCCCAAGATAGCAAATCCCCTAAAGTAGGCGCGGTAAGCACGGCAGGTACTGGCGCAGTTACCGAGCCATCTAACTTCTTACGCCAAATCATCGATCAAGATTTGGCAAGTGGCGCATTCTCACAGCGCACCAATTTAGCCGGCGAGCCCATTCCCTCCATCATTACCCGCTTTCCACCAGAACCAAATGGCTACTTACATATTGGCCATGCAAAAAGTATTTGCCTCAATTTTGGTTTAGCGGCGGATTACAACCAACAAGCAGGTGGCGCACGTTGCAACATGCGTTTGGACGACACTAATCCTGTTAAAGAAGATGTTGAATACGCCGACAGCATTTTGGATGCGGTGAAGTGGCTGGGTTTTGATTGGGGAACTCACCTTTATCACGCAAGCGATTACTTTGATCGCCTCTATGAGTTTGCGGAAATTTTGATTCAGCACGGCAAAGCCTATGTTGATAGTCAAAGCGCTGATGACATTCATACGAATCGCGGGAACTTTGGTCAAGCAGGTAAAAACAGTCCTTATCGTGATCGTAGCCCAGAAGAAAATCTTACCCTCTTTCGCGAAATGCGCGACGGCAAATTTAAAGATGGTGAACATGTTCTGCGCCTGAAGATTGATATGGCGCATCCCAATATTGTGATGCGTGACCCTGTGGTTTACCGTATCCGCCATACGGATCACCACCGCACTGGCAGTAAGTGGTGCATCTACCCCTTATATGACTTTACGCATTGCATCTCAGACGCATTAGAAAATGTTTCCCACTCCATTTGCACCTTGGAGTTTGAGAACAATCGCCCACTGTATGACTGGATTGTAAATTCCCTAAAAGAATTGGGTGTATTTAAAGATCCCGTTCCACATCAGTACGAATTTGCTCGCCTTAATCTCACTTACACCATTACAAGTAAGCGCAAGTTATTGCAACTTGTTGAAGAAAAGCATGTTGATGGCTGGGACGATCCTCGTATGCCTACGATCGTTGGTATTCGTCGACGTGGCTATACCCCTGAGAGTATTCGTCTGTTCTGCGAACGCATTGGCGTATCCAAGGCAGATAGCTGGATTGATATGAGCACTCTTGATCAAGCCTTGCGTGATGATCTTGAAGTAAGAGCTCCAAGAGCCACGGCAGTACTTAAGCCCTTGAAGCTGGTTGTAGAAAATTTCGATGCGAATGCAAAAGAGCGTTGCTCTGCTCCACGCCACCCTCAATATCCAGAATGGGGTAATCGCGAATTCCATTTCACACGCGAGCTATGGATTGAGGCTGATGACTTTATGAAGGAACCCATTAAAGGATTCTTCAGGCTGTATCCACCTATTGGCGATCAGCCAGGTAGTCGCGTCCGTTTACGTCATGGCTTTGTAGTGGAGTGCACTGGATTTGAAACTGATGCGCAAGGAAACGTTGCGCAAGTCAACGTGACGCATTTTCCCGATAGTAAGAGTGGCACCCCGGGATCCAATAACTACAAGGTGAAGGGCAATATTCACTGGATCAGCACTGCGGAAGCCATTCCCGCTGAGGTTCGCCTCTATGATCACCTCTTTACAGATCCACATCCAGATAGCGGCGATAAGAACTTCTTAGATGCGATTAATCCAAAATCTAAAGAAACTATTTCGGCTTACTTAGAGCCTTGCATGCAAGATGCTCAAGCTGAAGATCGCTTCCAGTTCGAACGTCATGGTTACTTTATTGCCGATAAAGCAGACTCCAAACCAGGCGAGCTGGTATTCAACCGTACGGTTGGCCTCAAGGATTCTTGGAAATAGTCTTCAGGAAATCCGCTACGCTTGGATAACGTAGCGGTGTTTTTAGTTCTGATAAGCGCGTGTTTGTCACACGTCTAGACTCCCGCATAAAAGACCACAGCATCGGACTCACTATTTCCCGCAATTGGGCCGCTGGCATTCTTGGTGCTCTTGCTAAACCAAAAGCATCCGCTACTTCATCAAAATAATCACCCATCTTGGTTTCATTACCATCGCATGCATTAATGACTCTTTGAGGTTTGCCATGAAAGACGGCTGCGCAAACCAGACGCGCTAAATCATCGCTATGAATGTGATTGGAGTACGCATCCTCTTCTGGCAATAAAGCAGGGGTTTGAGATTGCAAGCGCTCTAGCGGCAAACGATTGGCAGCATAGATCCCTGGCACACGCAAAATCGTCACGGCAATTCCATGTGCGGGTCCCCATAGACGTAGCATCCCCTCCGCATCCACCCTGCGTTGGGCTCGCTCACTTTGCGGATTGACTGGAGTCACTTCGCTCACTCTGGCACCCCGATGATCGCCGTAGACACCGGTAGTGCTGATATAGATCAGCCGCCTGACGACGGAAGACCCTTGGGCTAAAATTCTAAGCAGGTTACGGGTTCGGTAATCACGATTTCCTTGATTTTGGGGTGGAGCTAAATGAATGACAGTTTGCGCTAAACCCGCAAGCCGCCATAAAGAGTCTGGATGATCCAGATTTCCCAAAATTGGTGTCGCGCCAGCCTCCCGCAACTCCTGAAAACGATGTTGTGAAGAAGTAAGCGCAAAAACCCGATGACTAGGCGATAGCTGTTTTGCCACTCGGAGGCCAATATCGCCACAGCCAATAATCAGGATTGAAGGTTTACCAAAAGTACGCATAAGTAACATCGTAACGATTTATTGAAAGGAATGAGAGTGTCTTACCAAGTCACGCTCAAAACGAGCGGCAAACAATTTACTGTTACCCAAGATGAGACTCTCTTGGAGGCCGCATTGCGTCAAGGCATCAACTTACCCTATGGTTGCAAAAATGGGGCCTGCGGTTCCTGCAAAGGAAAGGTTATAGAGGGTAAGGTAACTCATGGCCAGCACAGCGAGAGTGCCTTAAGTAAGGCTGATGAAACCGCTGGTGGCATCTTATTTTGTTGCTCACACCCCCAATCGGATTTACTAATCGAGGCTCGCGAAGTGCAAGGCGCTGGGGACATCGCCATTCGTAAAGTACCTTGCAGGGTCAATACCATAAGCAAGCCTAGCAGTGATGTCGCTATTCTTAAGTTGCAATTACCCGCAGCAGAGCGCTTCCAGTTCTTGGCGGGGCAATACATTGAATTTTTATTAAAAGATGGTCAGCGTCGTGCGTATTCAATCGCCACATCTCCAGACCAAGAAGGTCCACTAGAGCTTCATATTCGCCACTTACCGGGTGGCGTATTCACCGACTTTGTATTTGGAGTGACTAACCCAGCCTTAAAAGAAAAAGATATTCTGCGCTTTGAGGGGCCTTTGGGCAGCTTCTTCTTGAGAGAAGATTCCAAAAAACCCATTATATTTTTGGCAGCAGGAACTGGTTTTGCACCCATCAAATCCATCATCGAGCAGATGCAAGCCAAGAAGATCGAAAGGCCTTCTTACCTCTATTGGGGTGGACGTCGTCCAAACGATCTCTATCTAAGCAACCTTTGCAAAACTTGGGAAAAAGAGATCCCCAATTTCCAATATATCCCCGTGATTTCGGATGGCCTCCCTGAGGATGCTTGGCAGGGCCGCACTGGGTTCGTCCATCAAGCCGTGATGCAAGACCACCCAAGCCTTAAGGACTTTCAGGTTTACGCCTGCGGAGCCCCGGTGATGGTGAATGCTGCCAGAACTGACTTCTCCTCAAAATGTCAGCTACCCGAGGAGGAGTTTTTTGCCGACTCCTTCACGAGCGCTGCTGATTTAGTCACTGAGTAGCCTTAATAAAGTTAGATAATAGAAACCTATTAGCCCCTGCAATCCCATTTCATTACCAAATTAGCATGAACACACCCGCTCCTATCGACACCCATTCAGTGATGTTTATCACCCAACGTCCAGACGTGATCATGGTTGAAGGTGATGGTTCATGGTTAACCGATAACAACGGCAAGCGCTATTTGGATTTCTTGCAAGGCTGGGCAGTGAACTGTCTAGGACACGGCAACCCAGGAATGATTGCTGCGTTAAATACTCAAGCAAAAAAACTGATTAATCCAAGCCCCGCGTTTTACAACGAGCCGATGATTGGTTTATCTAATTTGCTCACAGCTAACAGCTGTTTCAATAAAGTATTTTTTGCAAACAGCGGTGCAGAAGCAAATGAAGGCGCAATCAAGTTGGCTCGCAAATGGGGTCAGCTCAATAAAAATGGCGCCTTTGAGATTATCACTTTTGATCACAGCTTTCATGGTCGCACCCTAGCGACTATGAGCGCTTCAGGAAAACCAGGCTGGGATACGATGTTTTCCCCTCAAGTACCAGGCTTTCCAAAAGCGGACCTCAATGATCTGGATTCTGTTAAAAAATTAGTAACTGATAAAACAGTCGCAATCATGCTCGAGCCCGTGCAAGGCGAAGGTGGCGTGATTCCTGCCACTAAAGAATTTATGCAAGCTTTGCGCAAGTTCACCAAAGACAACAATATTCTTTTAATAGTGGATGAAGTACAAGCTGGCTGTGGCCGTACAGGCACATTATTTGCTTACCAACAGTTTGGTATCGAGCCAGATATCATGACCTTAGGTAAAGGCATTGGTGGTGGCGTTCCTCTTGCGGCACTGATGGCAACTGATGCAGTAGCCTGCTTTGTTCCGGGCGATCAAGGGGGCACCTACAACGGCAACCCACTCATGACTGCGGTTGGCATCAGCGTGATCGAACAACTACTGGCTCCAGGATTTTTGGATAACGTCAAAGCAAAAGGCGAACTCTTGAAATCTGAGCTACTAAAACTATCAGCAGAGTTCAGCCTAGAAGGCGAGCGTGGCGAAGGATTATTGCGCGCCCTCATGCTTGGCAAAGATATCGGCGGAAAATTAGTAGAGTTAGCTCGCGATCGCAGTCCTGAAGGTTTGTTGATTAATTCACCAAGACCAAACTTATTACGCTTTATGCCAGCACTAAATGTCAGCAATGATGAGATATTGCAAATGTGCAATATCTTGCGCGAATTACTTAAGGCAACTGCTTAATAAGCTCATTCACCCAAATAGGCGGTACGCACTCTTGGGTCTTGAAGCAATTCAGACCCAGGTCCAGTAAGGGTAATAAGCCCGCTTTCCATCACATAAGCACGATCTGCCATTTGCAAGGCTAGACGCGCATTTTGCTCTACCAACAGAATGGTCATCCCATTTTTGGAGAGGTTGCGCACCACATCAAAGATAGTTTCAACCATGATGGGAGACAAGCCCATTGAAGGCTCATCCAGCAAAAGTAATTTGGGCTCAGCCATCATTGCCCTACCCATTGCAACCATTTGTTGCTCACCACCAGAAAGCGTTCCGGCCAATTGAGAAAGTCTTTCCTTTAATCTTGAGAAGTAATAAAAGACTTCTTCAAGCTTACGATCAATTGCTTTGGCATCACTCTTTAAGAATGCGCCCATTTGTAAATTTTCCAAAATGGTCATGCGCTTAAATACGCCACGACCTTCTGGAACCAAACCAAGACCTAATCGAGCTAATTCATAAGCGGGCTGTCCATTAGTTTGCTGGTTGGCAAACTGAATGACACCAGACGTTGGCGTTAATAAGCCCGCAATTGCCTTAAGACTAGAGCTTTTGCCGGCACCATTGGCGCCAATCAAGGCCACTAATTCACCTTGATTTACGTGCAGATCAATCCCTTTAACCGCATTGATACCGCCATAAGCCACCCTCAGATCTTCTACTCTTAGCAGTGCGCTCATTACACCGCTCCCTGACCAAGATAGGCCTTTATGACTTCTGGATGTTCGCGCACATCACTAGGCTTACCTGAAGCAATCACCTTGCCGTAATCAAGCACAGTCAAATGATCACAGATACCCATTACCAAGCTCACATCATGCTCAATCAATAGAATCGTTTTTCCATCAGCACGAATACGAAGTAGCAATTCACGGAGCTCCAACTTTTCTGTAGCGTTCATACCAGCCGCCGGCTCATCCAATGCCAATAATTTTGGCTCCGTTGCCAATGCTCTAGCAATTTCTAATCGCCGTTGATGTCCATAAGAGAGGTTACGAGCTTGCATATCCTTGTAATCACTCAAGCCAACATAGGCAAGCAACGCAAGCGACTTTTCTTGAATCTGCTGCTCTTCACGACGAGTAGCGGGAAAGCGGAAAATTGCGCCAAGCAGCCCTGCCTTAGATCGGCAATGACAACCCACCATCACATTCTCTAGAACAGACATCTCACCAAATAAGCGAATGTTCTGAAAGGTTCTTGCTAAACCCGCCTTAGTCACCTGCGATACAGACTCTGGAAAGTACGAGACGCCATCAAATAAGAAAATTCCTGAATCAGCAGGATAAAGACCGGTAATGACATTAAAGAACGTGGTCTTGCCAGCGCCGTTGGGTCCAATAAGACCAACAATCGCACCATGAGGAACTTGCAGGCCAACAGAGTCGAGTGCCCGAACTCCACCAAAGCGCTTAGAGACATCAGCAACATCCAATAACAAATGCGCACTCATTATTGATCGCCTCGCTTCTGCCAGATTCCGCCGGGACGATAAAGCATGATCAAAATTAAGGCCAAGCCGTAGATCAACTGACGAATCACTTCAACATCGACGATCACGTGGCCAAATAACATTTTCTGAACAGGCTCAGCAACTCCACGCAACACCTCAGGAAATACCGCGAGCACAATCGCACCCAATATCACGCCAGGAATATGCCCAATTCCTCCAAGAACAACCATCGCCAGGACGACAATGGATTCCCACAAGGTAAAAGATTCTGGTGAAACAAATCCCTGAAAAGCAGAAAAGAGTACGCCGGCCACACCAGCAAATGAGGCGCCAATAGCAAACGCCAGCAATTTCATATTCCGGGTATTGATGCCCATGGCCTTTGCTGCAATCTCATCTTCACGAATAGCAACCCAAGCACGACCAATCCGAGAGTTTTGCAAATGCAGGCAAACGATCGTTACTAGAACTGCGAGAATCAGAAAAAGATAAAACACTAAATACAAACCTGGAATCTGAATAATCCCCAAATCTAATGGCTTTGTAAAAGTAATGCCAAATACTTGCAAGGGATCAATTGCAGTAATGCCTTTTGGACCATTGGTGAGATTTAAAGGGCGATCCAAGTTATTCATAAAAATACGAATGATTTCGCCGAAGCCTAAAGTCACAATCGCCAAATAATCGCCACGCAACTGCAATGTAGGCAAGCCCAGCACTATTCCAAAGAGAGCAGCCAAGATAATTGAAAAGATCGCGACCATCCAAGGCGAAAAGTGCATGCCCTGCGGAAATGCAGATGCAATCACTTCAAAATGATTTGGTAAATGCGGAGAGGCAAGTAAAGCGTAGCTGTACGCCCCAAGCGCATAAAAAGCGATGTAACCCAAATCTAAAAGCCCAGCAAATCCCACAACCACATTCAGACCTAGGGCAAGCACGATATACAGCAAGGCGAAGTCGAGAACGCGAACCCAATAATTCCCGCCACCCACGCCTACTAACCACGGCAGCACCACAAGCGCAATGACACCTAAACCTAGATAGGCATTATGAATAGGGTGATTTTTGACAAGCTTCCTAAGCACGATCAGAAACTTTCTCGCCCAATAATCCAGTAGGTCGAAGTACTAACACCAAAATTAATACTAAGAACGCAAAAATATCTTGGTAGTTTGAGCCAAAGACTCCGCCAGTGAGCTCACCAATATAGCCGGCACCCAAAGACTCAATCAAGCCCAATAACAGACCACCGAGCATAGCGCCCTGTAAATTTCCAATGCCGCCCAAGACGGCAGCAGTAAATGCTTTAAGGCCTGGAATAAAGCCCATATAAAAATGAACATTACCGTAATTGCTTGCGATCATCACACCAGCTAATCCTGCAAGTGCGCCACCCAACATAAAGGTGATGGAAATCACGCGATTGGGATTCACACCCATCAATGAGGCAATTTGCGTTTGTTCAGCTGTCGCGCGCATTGCTCTTCCCAGCTTGGTTTTTTCAACCAGAAATAACAATCCGCACATCACTGCCAATGCCACGAGAATGATGACAATCTCTTTACCTGTAATCGTTGCGCCAGTGGAGCCCAACTCGATTGGAGTTGATGGAAGTAATTGAGGATAGGTCATCGGGTTTCGAGACCAAATTAACATAGCAACTGTTTGCAAGAGTATCGACATACCGATTGCGGAGATCAGCGGCGCCAAGCGAGGTGCATTACGCAAGGGACGATAGGCAATACGCTCAATCCAGTAGCTCAAACCGGCACAAACTGCCATCGCGACCGGCAAAACGATCAAGAGGGTCAGCCAACCTGGCAATCCACTGGTCAAACCTAAAATTAGGCGCAGCAATGACAAAGACACCATTGCGCCAATCATCAACACTTCGCCATGCGCGAAATTAATAATCCCCAGCACGCCATAAACCATGGTGTAACCCAAAGCGATCAAGGCATAAATACTGCCAAGCACTAAGCCATTGATGATTTGCTGAAGAAAAATATCCATTGATGATTTGATAAAAAGAGCGCCGAATATTCGGCGCTCTTTCAAGACTTCTTACATATTGATGACGTCAAGAACTGTTTTCTTTTTGTCTTTGAAGTCGTACAAAGTGATCACGCCTTCTTTCATATCGCCTTTGCTATCAAAAGCGATGTTGCCAATCAAACCATTCATCTTGGTGTCAGGCATTGCAAGCAAGATTTTTGCTGGATCAGTTGAATTGGCGCGCTTCATTGCATCCACCAACACATAGACTGCATCGTAGGTAAATGGTGCATAAATTTGCACATCAGAATTAAAGCGCTCTTTGTAACGCTTCTGGAAATCAGCGCCCTGAGCCATTTTAGAAAGCGCTTTGCCAGCTTCCGAACAAGTTACATTCACTACCGCTTCACCTGCAAGCTCAATTAGTTTTTCGGTGCACATGCCATCACCGCCAACAATCTTCGCCTTAATACCTAATTCCGTAGCTTGCTTTGCTAAAGGACCGCCAGTAGCATCCATGCCGCCATACATAATGACGTCAGGTTTGCTGCCTTTTACTTTGGTCAGAATAGCTTTGAAGTCAGTCGCTTTATTGTTGCTCGCCTCGCGAGTCACCACTTTTAGACCGGCTGCTTTTACGGTCTTCTCAAACTCATCAGCTAGACCTTTGCCGTATTGAGTAGAGTCATCAATAATCGCCACCGTTTTTGCCTTTAAGGTGTTTGCAACGTAATTTCCTAAAGCAGGGCCTTGTTGCGCATCAGTCGCCACTAGGCGATAGGTCGTCTTAAAGCCTTGCTTGGTGTAATCAGGATTGGTGGAAGATGGGGAAACCTGCGTAATACCAGCATCGCTATAAATCTTTGATGCTGGAATACTGGTCCCAGAATTTAAGTGCCCAACAACGCCAACCACTTTTGCATCTACTAATTTTTGCGCAACCTGTGTAGCTGTTTTTGGATCTTCCGCATCATCTTCAGGCACCAAAGTCAAAACTACTTTTTTGCCATCGATTGTTAAGCCTGCTTTATTAATTTCTTCAAGAGCTAAGCGCGCGCCATTCTCATTATCTTTACCCAAGTGAGCGATGGGTCCAGTCAATGGAGCTACGTGGCCAATCTTGACCTCTATACCATCCGCAGGAACAGTAGCAGCTTTATCACCACTTTTGCCGCAAGCCGTCAAAATTAATGCGGCTACCGATAAAGCAATCGCGCTCTTCATAAAATTCACTTTTGATGCATTGGAATTAATCATCTACAGCTCCTCTGTTATGAATCAAACTTCAATCAACTAAATTTTTTGGTAAAGAAAAAGTGACATCTTCAACAACGCCAGCCAAAGGCCGGACACTACGCGGGCCAAACTCTTGAATGCGCGCCACTATGGATTGAGCAAGACTTTCCGGGGCGGAAGCGCCGGCCGTTAAACCCACTCGCTTCTTCCCTGCAAACCATTCTGGCTTTAACTGTTCTGGCGCATCCACCATGTAGGAAGGTACACCTAATTTTTCTGATAGTTCTCGCAAGCGATTGGAGTTCGAGCTTGTCGCACTACCCACCACAATAACGACCTCGACTTGAGGTGCCATAAATTTCACAGCATCTTGACGATTCTGGGTGGCATAACAAATATCTTGTTTGCGAGGCTGAACAATATTAGGGAATTTTCTGGTGAGCGCTTCAACAATCTCTTTAGTCTCATCAACAGATAAAGTTGTTTGCGTTACAAAAGCAATTTTTTCATCGCTTGGGAAAGGCAGCTTTTCTACATCGCCAATTTTTTCGATTAAGAAAACGCCTTCTCTGACTTGGCCCATGGTGCCCTCTACTTCGGGGTGTCCTGCATGACCAATCATCAATACCGTGTAACCCTCTTTGCACATCTTGACCACCTCAAGATGCACCTTAGTCACAAGAGGACAAGTCGCGTCATACACCTGCAAGCCGCGTTGCTCGGCATCTTTACGCACTTCTTGAGATACGCCATGCGCGCTAAATACGACAATTCCACCCCTGGGCACTTCATGCAATTCATCTACAAATACCGCGCCCTTGTCACGCAATTCATTCACCACATAGACGTTGTGAACAATTTCATGTCGAACGTATATCGGGGCGCCGAAGCGATTCAATGCCTCGTTAACGATATTGATCGCACGATCAACCCCTGCGCAAAAACCGCGGGGTTGTGCCATCAAAATTTCTGCGTGATCAGATCCACTCATATTGCTTTAAAGAATAGCGACAATCTGCGCTTCAAAAGTTACTTCACGGCCAGCCAAAGGGTGATTGAAATCAAACCAAGCGCCCTCATCATCAATCGATTGCAAAACACCCGCATATTGGGCGCCACCAGGCGCATTAAATTCAATCACATCGCCCGGATTAAATTCCACGTCATCATCGCGCCCTTCTTTAAGCGCCTTAAGCGAAACCCACTGCACTAAATCTTCTTTACGTTCGCCAAAACTTTCTTCCGGCGATAGCAAGGCGCTCTTTTTATCACCAATACCCAATCCCAACAACACCCTTTCAAAACAAGGCGCAAATTGTCCAGAACCCATCAGAACCGTCGCAGGACGATCAACAAACGTATTGATGTAATCCTCCCCATTGGGCAAAGTCAGCCGATAGTTGAGGGTCAAATAGGAGTTGGGCAAAACAGTGAGCTTAGTCATAAGGTGATTGTATCTAGCCCCGCGTCGGGAATACATTCCTCAATACCCCAATGGCCTAAAAATGAACAACCCCGAGAAAAGCTTCGCCTACATGGTGCCAAATGCCTTACTGATGCAGAGCTACTGGCAATATTTTTACGCGTTGGCGTCAAGGGCAAAAATGCCGTCAACCTGGCAAATGATCTTTTGCACCATTTTGGTAGCCTTCCCCGCCTGCTTGCTAGCAGCTCTGCTGAATTCACCCGCATTCATGGAATGGGGATTTCCAAATGGAGTCAGATTCAAGCGGCTTACGAGCTAGTTAAGCGCAGCCTAGAGGATGGCCTTGCCCAACAATCCATCTTTTCCTCGCCAGGGCATGTCAAAGAGTTCTTGCAGGCCAAAATAGGAGGTCTACCTCACGAGGTTTTTCTCTGCCTTTATTTAGACTCAGGACTGCATCTGATTGAATGTCAAGAGCTGTTTCGGGGATCAATTACGCACACAGCGGTATACCCCCGAGAAATCCTCAAGGAGGCCCTTTCCAGAAATGCCAGCGCCCTGATCGTTGCCCATAACCACCCCAGTGGCAAACCTTTACCCAGCAAAGCAGACCAAGATTTGACTCAAACCCTCATTAAAGCCTTGCAGTTAGTGGATATACCCTTGCTAGACCACTGTATCGTAAGCAACGGCGGATTTTTCTCCTTCTCAGAGTCAGGTCTTATGGATATTTAATTAAATTGATAGTAAGTGCTAACTTATTTAAAAGATGCAACCATTTTATTAGTAATTTCACGGAATTTTGAGGTTGCAGGCCTCCCGCCAAAGCCACATAGGACTAGCCCAAAACAGGCTTTGACTGATACAATCTTTCTTTTTCGCAATTAATGGAGTTAGTCATGGCAAAAGTTTGCCAAGTCACTGGGAAAAAGCCGATGGTTGGCAACAATGTATCCCATGCAAACAATAAAACAAAGCGTCGCTTTTTGCCGAATTTGCAAAACCGTCGTTTCTGGGTTGAATCTGAAAACCGTTGGATTAGCTTGCGCTTAACCAATGCTGGTTTGCGCGTTATCGACAAGAATGGCATCGACGCTGTTTTGTCTGATCTCCGTGCACGTGGCGAAATTTAAGGAGCGCACAAATGGCTAAAGGCGGCAGAGAAAAAATCAAATTAGAGTCATCAGCTGGTACTGGTCACTTCTACACAACTTCAAAAAACAAGCGTACAAAGCCTGAGAAAATGGAGATTATGAAATTTGATCCAACCATTCGCAAGCACGTTGCTTACAAAGAAACAAAACTCAAGTAACCGACACAAATCATTACTTGAAGTAAATAAAAAACCCGCTACTCAGCGGGTTTTTTATTATCCATTTTGGATCTCTTTTGAATCTGTTTAATTGATTAATTAATTCCTCAAGCGTAACGACGCAATCTCAAAGAGAACTCTCGCAAGCTTGTTAAACCACTATCTTCTGCGCGTTGACACCATGCGTGCAATTGCGACAAAAGTTGTTCACGTGTTGCGGTTGATCGGCCCCAGATAGCCTGAAGATCGCGACGCATCTCAATCATCTTACGAAGCTGAGCGTTACTGGCCATCAGCTCTTCCAGCTTGGCTTTCTCCTCATGGCTCAAGCGTGACTCATCTTTAACCAACCAGGTACGAGCATCGCTTAAATGGCTTGCGAGCACTTGCATATGTTGCACTTCGTTACTAAAGAAGTTACGTAGAGTTTTACTGTAACGCGCCATGATTTCATAACGATTAGCAATGATTGCTTCTAATGTATTTTGATCGGCAGGACGCAAATCACTTAAAACTGGTTTTGGCGGCGTCTTTTTCACAGTGGCTAAACCTACTGCACTCATCATTTGGATATACATCCAACCAATATCAAATTCATACCACTTGTTAGAAAGCTTTGCGCTAGTAGCAAAAGTGTGATGGTTATTGTGCAACTCTTCGCCACCAATCAAAATACCCCAAGGGAAAATATTAGTGGAAGCATCCTCGCAATCAAAGTTGCGATAACCCCAGTAGTGACCAATGCCGTTAATGATGCCAGCTGCGGTAATCGGAATCCACAACATTTGAACGGCCCAAACTGTTAAGCCAACCGCACCAAATAAAAACACATCGATGATGAGCATGATGGCAACACCTTGCCATGTAAATCTGGAGTAGATATTGCGCTCAAGCCAATCGTCTGGAGTGCCATGGCCAAACTTCTCCATAGTCTCTTGATTCTTTGCCTCTTGCTTATAAAGTTCAGCACCGCGGGATAACACAGTGCCAATACCTAGAATTTGCGGGCTATGGGGATCGTCAACCGTCTCGCACTTGGCGTGGTGCTTACGGTGAATAGAAGCCCACTCTTTGGTCACCATACCGGTGGTAAGCCAAAGCCAAAGGCGGAAAAAGTGAGAAACAATCGGGTGCAGGTCTAGCGCACGATGCGCCTGGCAACGATGCAAAAAGATAGTTACAGCAGCAATCGTAATGTGGGTGGCAATTAAGATGAACAAAGTAATCTGCCACCAAGACCAATCTAAATATCCATTGGCGAGCCAGTTAAGAAATAGATCAAAACCAGAGTTTGAAACTGTATTCAAAAGTATGTCCTTTTAAGTATCAGCTCTCATTTTAACGCTTTTCAGCGATTTTTTGGCTTATCTTTCGTTAACTCTATGGTTTTTATGTTTCTGCATTTTCAGGTTTAGAGCTCTTTTTCTGAAAAACAGCCCCAAAAAACCCATCTGTACCATGTATATGAGGCCACAATTGCCACCAAGGATTATCTGCTGAGCAGCCCAATGGTAATTTATCCTTTGGAAACAATGACTTAAGAACTTCCGCCGCTGGAACTACCTCGAACTCAGGGTGAATCTTTAGAAAATCTTCTGCAACTCCTTGATTTTCCTGAGGCAATAGACTGCAAGTTGCATATACCAAGCGACCACCCGGTTTTAAGAGGCGAGCCGCTGAATTCAGGATGCTCGCTTGCTTTTGATTCAGCTCGGCGACACCCTCAGGCGTTTGACGCCACTTGAGGTCAGGATTGCGACGGAGGGTACCCATGCCACTACAAGGGGCATCAACCAAAACACGATCAATCTTTCCGGCAAGGCGCTTAATCTTCGCGTCATTCTCGGAATCAATCCACACAGGGTGGACATTGGAAAGGCCGCTGCGAGCTTGTCTAGGTTTTAGATTGGCTAAGCGGCGTTCAGATGTATCAAATGCATATAAACGCCCTGTAGATCTCATTAGCGCACCAATTGCTAATGTCTTTCCACCAGCGCCAGCGCAAAAATCAACAACCATCTCACCGCGTTTTGGTGCAAGCAAATAAGCCAGTAATTGGCTGCCTTCGTCTTGCACCTCAAACATGCCAGCTTTAAAACCTGCAGTATGTTGCAAGGCCGGTTTACCCATGATGCGAACACCATCTGGCGCAAAAGGAGTTGGAGTAGCTTGATAACGACCACCTAAAGCGTTCATCTGCGCGAGCAATTCTTCACGATTGGTCTTCATCGTGTTTGCGCGTAAATCTAAAGAAGCAGGATGCATCAATGATTTTGCTAACTCTTCACGAGTATCTTCGCCTGGATATTTTCCAAAGGCATCCCACAACCACTCAGGCAAATTGTTGCGCACTAGAGGATTTAAAGAACTTGGATCTACTGTTGAAATTCGTTGCAACCATTCATACTCACCAGGCTTCAGAACGTGCGCCAAGTCAGCGATCGCACTCTCCGCACGATTGCCAGAGCCAAGTCCGCCTTCAGATAGAGCGGACAGCAAACCCAATAGGGCTAAGCGTCTAGCCTGCGACCCCTCACCACTGGAGGCAAATTGAGAGAACTCATTTTTACGACGCAAAATAGCAAATGCACTCTCCGCTATCAACGCGCGATCACGATTACCAAGTTTTGGTTCTGACCGAAAATAACGACTAACAATCCGATCGGCAGGTTGATCAAATTGCAGTAATTCTGGAAGCAAGCGCTCTAAATGAATCGCATGCTGTGGCAAAGCTTTCGCATTTGAGAAATTTTTCTGACCTTCAGGGGCAATCAAATTACCACTGGCATTACGTCTCTCAGCACGACGCAATGGATCCTTTGATTTGGCCGCGTAACTTTTTTGAGGGCCTAAGCGCTTATTAGATTTTGGGTTCGAACGTTCTGCGCTCATAATTTAAATAATTGCGACTCTGGGGGTTGTAACTTCACTTGATTACCTTCAATGCGCAATCTTCCATCAAGGAACCATTTTACGGCTCGTGGATAAATCTGATGCTCAGCCCTCAAAACTCGAGCAGCAAGTGTATCGGCATCATCACCCGCGAGCACCGGCACGGAAGCCTGACAAATAATCGGCCCCTCATCGACACCCTCGGTCACAAAATGTACGGTTGCACCATGCTCCTTAACTCCTGCCTCTAGGGCGCGCTCATGCGTATGCAAGCCAGGAAAAGCAGGCAAAAGGGCTGGATGGATATTAATCAAGCGACCCTCAAAATGACGAATAAAGCCAGGGGTCAGAATTCGCATAAAACCCGCCAAGACCACTAAATCAGCCCCTAACTCATCAATCTTCTGAATTAAAGCGGCGTCAAAGGAGTCCCGAGTAGAGTGCTCCTTATGCTCAATTACAAACGCCGGAATACCATGCGAGCGAGCAAAATCAAGGCCCTTAGCCGCAGAGTGATTCGCTATGACCCCTGCAAATTTGACTGGCCATTGCTCTTTTTGGGCCGTTTTAACGATTGCCTCGAAATTGGATCCGCGGCCGGAGATTAAGGTAACGATAGAAAGCATGCCCACAATATAATTGATGGCTACCCAGAAGGCGATTTTGTGAACGTATTTCGTGGCTCGACCCCGTTTTTCGCAGGACCTGCTTGTGCCCTAACCATCGGAAATTTCGATGGCGTGCACAGGGGTCATCGCGCCCTGCTCAACCAGCTGGTTGATGGCGCCCGCGAAAGGGGTTTAGTTAGCTGCGTGCTGACCTTTGAGCCCCACCCAAAAGAATTTTTCTCTCCCGAGCAAGCGCCACCCCGAATCCTGAATTTGCGCGACAAATTGGCTGCACTTGCAGAGATTGGAATTGATCGCGTGGTTGTAGAGCATTTCAACTCAGCATTTGCTCGTCTATCACCTGAAGAATTTGTATCGGAAATTATTGTTAAGCGCCTCAACACCAAATGGATTTTAATTGGCGATGACTTTTGCTATGGAGCCAAGCGAGCAGGTAATTTTGCAAGCCTCAAGGCGGCTGGCGAAAAATATGGATTTGAAGTTTCCAGCATTCAAACGATTTCTGATGATGGTGAACGCATTTCGAGTTCAGCATTGCGTACCGCTCTTGCAAATGGTGATATGAAGCAAGCAGAAAAATTACTTGGTCGCCCCTATGGAATTTCTGGGCACGTCATTCATGGACGGCAACTTGGTCGTCAATTGGGTTTCCCCACTTTAAATTTAGCCGTAGCAAATCACCTACATCATCGCAAACCAGCGACAACCGGCATCTTCACTGCGCAAGTACTAGGGCTGAGCGATAAACCCTTACCAGCCGTAGCTAGCCTGGGTGTGCGGCCTACGGTAGAAGATGAAGGTCGCGTGCTGCTTGAGACCCACATCTTTGATTACCAAAAGGATGTTTACGGAAAAATTATTACCGTTGAACTTTTAGAAAAAATTCGTGACGAGGAAAAGTATGATGACCTCGACACCCTCACAAATGCCATTGCGCAAGACGCAAAGCACGCCAAAAATTATTTCCAGAAAAAATCTTATGTCTGAAAAAGAAAATAACTATCCAGTCAATTTGCTAGATACTGCGTTTCCGATGCGAGGCGATCTAGCGAAACGCGAACCTCTATGGGTCGCACAATGGCAAAAAAATAAACTTTACGAAAAGATTCGTGCGGCTCACGCAGGCCAACCGAAATTCATCTTGCATGATGGCCCTCCTTATGCGAATGGCGATATTCATATCGGTCATGCGGTTAATAAGATTCTGAAGGACATGATTGTGAAATCCCGTTGGTTGATGGGATTCGATTCTGCTTACGTGCCCGGCTGGGATTGCCATGGAATGCCAATTGAGATTCAAATTGAGAAGCAGTTTGGCAAGAATCTACCTACCGCTGAAGTGCAAGCCAAAGCCCGTGCCTATGCGCAAGTGCAGGTAGACAAGCAAAAGAAAGATTTCGAGCGCTTAGGGGTATTGGGCGACTGGAATAACCCCTACCTGACCATGAATTACCGCAACGAGGCCGATGAAATTCGTGCCCTCGGGAAGATCTGGGAGAAGGGCTACGTATTCCGTGGCTTAAAACCAGTGAACTGGTGCTTTGATTGCGGCTCCGCGCTTGCAGAAGCCGAAGTGGAATACCAAGATAAAACCGATCCAACCGTCGATGTAGGTTTTGCATTTGATGATGCGCAGCGTCCGCAACTTGCCAAAGCCTTTGGATTGGCGGAGCTACCTAATAAGCCCGGTCAAATTGTGATCTGGACTACAACGCCTTGGACCATTCCGGCCAACCAGGCAATGAACGTTCACCCCGAGTTAACTTATGCCTTAGTTGATGTAGGTGACAAACTTTTGATTCTTGCAAAAGATCGTGTTGAAACCTGCTTGCAAGATTACGGTCTCGAAGGCAAAGTGATTGCCACTTGCCTTGGTGGGAAGCTCGCAAACATTTCTTTCTGGCACCCCCTAGCTTCATTGCACGAAGGTTACAAACGTCTTTCACCAATCTATGTAGCTGAATATGTCACGCTCGATACCGGCACAGGTATTGTTCACTCCGCGCCCGCATATGGTGAAGAAGACTTTAAATCTTGCAAGGCAAATGGACTTATAGATAAAGATATCTTGAATCCAGTAATGGGAAATGGCGTGTATGCGTCTTGGTTACCGCTCTTTGCCAATGAATACATTTGGAAAGCGAATCCAAAAATCGTCGAAGCAATGCGCGAAGCAGGAAGCTTATTGCGTGACAAAACCTATACCCACTCGTATATGCATTGCTGGCGCCACAAGTCGCCGATTATTTACCGTGCGACATCACAGTGGTTCGCAAGCATGGATAAAAAACCATCTGACGGTAAAGCCAGCTTACGTGAAACCGCGTTAGCCGGCATCGACAATACAGATTTCTTCCCTGCTTGGGGTAAGCAGCGCTTGCATAGCATGATCGCCAATCGTCCGGATTGGACACTCTCGCGCCAGCGTCAATGGGGTGTGCCCATGGCCTTCTTTGTTCATAAAGAAACTGGGGATCCACATCCACGCACAGTCGAGCTACTTAAGGAAATCGCAAAGCGTGTAGAAAAAGGTGGGATTGAAGCTTGGCAGCAGCTCGAAGTTTCTGAGTTACTCGGTAATGAAGCTGCCCAATATGAAAAGAATCGCGACACATTAGATGTATGGTTTGATTCAGGCACAACCCATTGGCATGTAATTCGCGGATCGCATCGCGATGAACTACTTACCGCAGAAGCAGAAACGCCTGCTGGCCGTTTTGCTGACTTGTATCTTGAAGGCTCTGACCAACACCGCGGTTGGTTCCACTCTTCTTTGCTTACCGGTGCAATGCTGGATGGCAAGCCGCCTTATAAGGCACTCTTGACCCACGGTTTCACTGTTGATGGTCAAGGCCGCAAGATGAGCAAATCGGTAGGCAACGTGATTGCGCCTCAGCAAGTGGCAGACAAACTCGGCGCAGAAATTATTCGCTTGTGGGTTGCGTCTACAGATTACTCGGGTGAGATGACGATCTCCGATGAAATTCTGAAGCGCGTCACAGAAAGCTATCGTCGTATTCGCAATACCTTGCGCTTCTTGCTTGCCAACCTTTCTGACTTTGATCCTGCTAAGCATGCAATGCCTACTGATCAATGGCTAGAAATTGATCGCTATGCAGTAGCGCTAGCCAATCAATTACAAAGCGATATCGAGGCACATTACAAAGCTTATGAGTTCCATCCCGCAGTCGCGCGCATGCTGACTTTCTGTTCAGAAGATTTAGGTGGCTTCTATTTAGATATTCTGAAAGATCGTCTCTACACTAGCGCACCTGATTCCGCGGATCGTAGAGCAGCTCAAAATGCACTTTTCCACATCACTCGCAATCTCTTGAAGTGGTTGTCTCCATTCCTCTCGTTTACCGCAGAAGAAGCTTGGCAAGATCTTCCGAAAGATCCTAGCAAGAAACTTTCTGAATCCATCTTCATGGAAGAATTTGGCACCTTCCCAGAAATCACGAACTCAGATGAGCTGCTTGGCAAATGGAATCGCATTCGTGAGATTCGCTCAGAGGTGACCAAGGCTATTGAGGTTGAGCGCGAAGCTGGTAACGTAGGTTCATCCCTGCAAGCCGAACTCACCATTAAGCTTGGTGACGCTGACTTCGCCATCTTGCACTCGCTTGAGAATGACTTACGTTTCGTCACCATTACTTCAAGCGCCAATATTGAATTGAGTAATGATGGCTTAGAGGTTTTGGTACGCGGCAGCCAATATAAGAAATGTGGTCGTTGCTGGCACCACACCAAAGATGTTGGCAGTAATGCAGATCACCCCGATCTTTGTGGTCGTTGTATTAGCAATCTCTTTGGTGACGGTGATCACCGCCTCTTTGCTTAATCTGATTCTTATCCAATTCATTAATGAGCCAACAGAACATTCCGTTTTTACGCTGCATGGCTATTGCCATCATTACCTTGCTACTAGATCAAGCAAGTAAATGGCTGGCTCTTAGCCAATTACAGATCGGCATTCCGGAGCGGGTCCTGCCATTCTTCAATTGGTTGCTGCTATTGAACCCTGGCGCTGCGTTTTCTTTCTTGGCTCAAAGTTCAGGATGGCAACGCTGGTTCTTTACCGTCCTTGGTCTACTTGCCTGCATCTATATCGTTTATATGTTGCGGAAACATCAAGATGAAAGACTGCTTTGCATTGCCCTAAGCCTCATTCTCGGCGGAGCGGCTGGAAATGTTTTAGATCGCATAATGTATGGAGCTGTCGTAGACTTCATTGATCTGCACTATGCCAACTGGCACTGGCCAGCCTTTAATGTGGCTGATAGCGCTATTTGCATAGGAGCTGCATTGATCATTATTAGCGAATTACGCAAGTCATTTGGCAAATCCCCACAATCCCAGTAAGCTGGCGCCATGCAATCCCTATTAAATAAAAAAATCATTCTTGGCATCTCTGGTGGCATTGCTGCTTATAAAACACCCGAGCTTGCTCGTTTGCTAATGCAAGAAGGTGCTTCTGTTCAAGTGGTCATGACTGAAGCTGCCCAACAATTCGTTACACCAGTAACAATGCAAGCCCTTACTGGCAATCCTGTCTTTACCAGCCAATGGGATAACAGCATTAATAACAATATGGCGCATATTGAGCTATCTCGCTCCGCGGACGCCATTGTGATTGCCCCAGGAAGCGCCGATCTAATGGCAAAGCTATCTCTCGGACTGGCAGATGATTTATTAAGCACTCTTTGCCTCGCTAGAGACTGCCCTCTTCTTATCGCCCCCGCAATGAACAAGCAAATGTGGGAACATGCAGCCACCCAAAGAAGTGCAGAACGATTAAACAAAGATGGCGTGACACTACTTGGTCCGGCAAGCGGATTTCAGGCTTGCGGAGAAGTTGGTATGGGTCGCATGCTAGAACCTGCTGAAATTTCCGAGCAGGTGATTGCCTTCTTCCAGAAAAAATCTTTGCTGGGCAAAAAAGTATTGATTACCGCAGGTCCAACATTCGAGGCAATCGACCCAGTTCGTGGAATTACTAATCACAGCTCTGGAAAGATGGGTTTTGCAATTGCTAGGGCTGCGCTTGAGGCTGGCGCCCAAGTACATTTGATTGCAGGCCCATGTGACTTGCCAACTCCTCTTGAGGCAACTGGCTTGATTACCCGCACCAATGTGGTCAGCGCCAAAGAAATGCACTCAGCCACACTAGCCTCCGCAGATTGCGATGTATTTTTTGCAGTAGCAGCGGTCGCTGACTGGGGCATCGCCAAACCAGCCAAAGAAAAGATCAAGCGCAACGGCAAAGAAGCGCCCAATATTGAATTCGTGGCCAACCCCGACATACTTTTGGATGTTGCTAAGACAGTCAAAACCAAGGGCGGCAAACCGCAGCCTTACTGCGTAGGCTTTGCTGCTGAATCTACAGATCTTGAGAAGCATGCTAATGAGAAACGTAAGCGCAAAGGCATTCCAATGATCGTAGGCAACATTGGCCCCGATACATTTGGCAGCGATTTAAATCAATTGCTTGTCATAGATGCCGGTGGCAGTAAAAAAATTGCCAAAGCAGAAAAACTACAACTCGCACGCCAACTGATTCAGTTGGTAGCGAAGAAAATTTAATCCAGGAAACCTCATGCAAACTTTACAAGTCAAAATTCTCGATGAACGTATGCGCGATCAGTTGCCAGCATATGGCACACCCGGGAGTGCCGGGTTAGATTTGCGCGCCTGCATCGATGAAACGATTGAAATTGCTCCAGGTCAGACAGTATTAGTCCCTACAGGCCTAGCAATCTATGTTGAAGATCCACGATATGCGGCATTTATTCTGCCCCGCTCAGGCCTTGGTCATAAGCACGGCATCGTACTGGGGAATTTAGTTGGCCTCATCGATTCTGACTATCAAGGTCAGCTTATGGTGAGCACGTGGAACCGTGGATCCGCTCCATTCAAGCTTGAACCCATGGAGCGCCTAGCTCAGTTAGTGGTCATGCCCGTACAGCAAGTTGAACTCAAAGTCGTTGAAGAGTTTACGGAGAGCAGTCGTGGTGCCGGTGGCTTTGGAAGTACTGGCCGTAGCTAATCGATAAATAATCAACTAGGCAATAAAAAAGCCACTCAGCTCATAACTGGGTGGCTTTTGTTTTTTAAATAGACTTATTTGCGAATATGGGCATGGCGGGCTGCGTCTTGCGACATGCCTGCACCCTTACCTTCGCGAGACTCTTTCTCAGCAGAAATCTCTTTGCGACGCTCTTTGCAAGATCCAGCGATTTCTTGCAAAGCTTTGCGGGCACGAGCAGCAGATGCCTTAATGCCTTTGTCCTGAAACTTTTCATTCTCAGCTTTATACGTTTCAAACGCTTCAAGCAATTTATCGTGATGAGACATATTTTCCTTTTTTAAAAAATTAGTTACTAATTAAATTTCTTCGGCAGGCGCAACATCAATCTTCGCGGCTTTACCTGGTAATTTTGGAACATCAAAACTGAGGTTCACTTTACCATCAGCATCAATATCCACATCCACATGGCCACCCTGAGCCAACTTGCCAAACAACAACTCATCAGCCAATGCTTTGCGAACAGTATCTTGAATGATTCGTTGCATTGGACGTGCGCCCATTAATGGATCAAAACCATGTTTCGCCAAGTGGGCTCGCAGAGCGGGGCTAAAGGTAGCATCTACTTTCTTCTCATGCAACTGCTCTTCCAGCTGCATCAAGAACTTGTCAACCACACGCATGATGATGGTTTCATCGAGAGCCTTGAATGAGACGATCGCATCTAATCGATTACGGAACTCAGGCGTAAAGAATTTCTTGATATCCGCCATTTCATCGCCGGATTCACGCGCATTCGTAAAGCCGATGGTGGACTTCTGCATTGCTTCTGCACCTGCATTGGTGGTCATGATGATGATCACATTACGGAAATCCGTCTTGCGGCCGTTGTTATCAGTCAAGGTTCCATGGTCCATGACTTGCAACAGAATATTAAAGATATCTGGATGCGCTTTCTCAATTTCATCCAAGAGCAAGACGCAGTGAGGTTTCTTATTGACTGCCTCAGTCAATAAGCCACCCTGATCAAAGCCTACGTATCCAGGAGGGGCGCCAATCAAACGACTTACAGCGTGACGCTCCATATACTCAGACATATCAAAACGTAAAAGTTCAATACCTAAGATAAAGGCCAACTGCTTTGCTACCTCGGTCTTACCAACGCCAGTTGGACCGGAGAATAAGAAAGAGCCAATTGGGCGATCAACTTTGCCAAGACCAGCGCGAGTCATCTTAATGGCGCTAGCCAAAGCCTCAATGGCTGGATCCTGACCAAACACCACGCTCTTAATATCGCGATCAAGAGTCTGTAACTTACTGCGATCATCAACCGTAACGGATTGGGGCGGTATACGCGCAATCTTGGCAACAATCTCCTCAATCTCAGGACGACCAATCGTTTTCTTTTGCTTCGACTTAGGCAAAATGCGTTGCGCCGCTCCTGCCTCATCAATTACATCGATTGCCTTGTCAGGTAAATGACGATCATTAATGTAGCGGGAAGAAAGTTCAGCGGCGGCTACTAAGGCACCAGCAGAGTACTTTACGCTATGGTGCTCTTCAAAGCGAGACTTAAGGCCGCGCAAAATTTGTACAGTCTGATCTACGGTTGGCTCTACAACATCTACTTTCTGGAAGCGACGAGATAAGGCGGCGTCTTTTTCAAAGATGCCGCGATACTCGGTAAATGTGGTTGCGCCGATACATTTCAGAGAACCATTAGAAAGAGCTGGCTTTAACAAGTTGCTGGCATCTAATGTGCCGCCTGAAGCTGCGCCAGCACCAATCAATGTATGAATCTCATCAATAAACAAGATGCCGTGCGTATGATCTTTTAAAGACTTCAATACACTCTTGAGGCGCTGCTCAAAATCGCCGCGGTATTTAGTACCCGCAAGCAAAGCACCCATATCCAATGAATAGACTGTTGCGTTTGCCAATACTTCGGGCACATCGCCCTTCACAATTCTCCAGGCTAGGCCTTCAGCAATCGCTGTTTTACCAACACCTGCTTCACCCACCAACAAGGGGTTATTTTTACGGCGGCGGCACAGCACCTGAATCACACGTTCTACTTCACTCTCACGACCAATCAATGGATCGATCTTGCCTTGGCGAGCCATAGCATTGAGGTTTTGAGTGTATTGATCAAGCGGGCTTTCTTTGCCAGAAGCAGCAGACTCTTCGGCATCTTGCGTAGACTCGACTGGCTTCACGTGTTCAGCCTGATCCTTGCGTACGCCATGACTAATAAAGTTCACTACATCTAAACGGGTCACGCCTTGTTGCTGCAAGAAGTACACCGCATGCGAATCTTTCTCGCCAAAAATCGCTACCAACACATTCGCGCCAGTAACTTCTTTCTTTCCATTTGAGGTGGATTGAACATGCATGATCGCGCGTTGAATAACACGCTGAAATCCTAATGTTGGTTGAGTATCAACTTCATCATTACCAGGCACTACTGGAGTGTTGTCATTAATAAAATTCTTTAGCTGAGCGCGTAGCTCCGCGATATTGACTGCGCAAGCCTTAAGCACTTCAACCGCAGTGGCGTTATCTAGCAAGGCTGCAAGCAAATGCTCCACCGTAATGAACTCATGTCTGGACGCACGGGCGTCAACAAACGCCATATGCAGACTTACTTCTAGTTCTTGAGCAATCATGCTTCCTCCATAGTGCACTGTAATGGGTGACCAGCTTCACGTGATAATTCGATTACTTGATGTACTTTAGTTGCTGCGACATCGCGTGTAAAGACACCGCAGATACCTTTGCCAACTAAATGCACTTGCAACATGATGCGTGTTGCAGTCTCATGATCTTTATTGAAATACTCCTGGATGACCATCACCACAAATTCCATTGGGGTGTAATCGTCATTCAGCAACAAAACTTTATACATTGAGGGAACCTTAACTTGCTCGACTTGTTTTTCAAGTAAAAGGGTGTCCTCAACATTGGGATTGGCGGGAATGCCTGTAGTGGGATTCTTTGGTGCGCGACTCATGAGAAACATTCTAAACACAGATATCTAAACTGGATTTCAGGGGGCCCTTGTTGTGAAAACCCCTAAAAAACCCTGATTTATCCCATATTGGGGCATTTTTCGATAAAAAAAGGGGTAAATACTGGGTAATAAGGCTATTTAACTCCTTGACACCCCTACAAAAAGGGCAAACAATCGGGGGGTAGGCCTATAAAAGGGTTCTATTTAGGCGTGTTGTGGATTGAGACTGATTAAAAAGTATTTGCCCTCATCACGGTTGTTTTAAGTTTATGTAATGGAGTTCGCATGGCGACCGGAATTGTTAAGTGGTTCAATGATGCAAAAGGTTTTGGCTTTATCAAACCTGATGATGGTGAAGAAGAGTTGTTCGCGCATTTCAGCGCAATTACTATGCCCGGGTTCAAGACCCTCAAGGAAAACCAAAAGGTAACTTTTGATATTACCCAAGGCCCTAAAGGCAAACAAGCTACAAATATCCAAGCGGCTTAATAGTCCTTAGATCATTATGAAAAACCCAGGATTTGTTCCTGGGTTTTTTTTCGCCTATAGATTGACTCACTTAAAATGCAAGCATGCATACAAAAGTAAAACTCATTCAAAAACTTTTTATTTCCAGCATTCTGTTTTGCTCAGCAAGTGCTTGGGCACAGCTCAATGTAGGACTGCCAACTGCTGAACTTAAAACGGGCATCTATCGCATTCAGGCAGAACTTGCTGATACACCCAAGAGCAGAGAAATTGGCCTTATGAATCGCACCAGTATGGCTACTAACTCTGGCATGCTATTTATCTTTGAGCAAAAAGCAGGGCACTGCTTCTGGATGAACAACACCAAAATCCCCCTATCGATAGCGTTTATTGCTGACGATGGCAAGATTGTGAACATCGAAGAAATGCAAGCCGAGACCACCAATAATCATTGCCCTAAAGCTGCTGTGCGTTATGCCCTGGAGATGAATAAGCAATGGTTCTCTGATCGAGTGATCGTTCCTGGAAGCGTCATTACCGGATTGCCTAGAAAATAATTCGCTTCTTAGTTTTTTAGAATGAATTGGGCGGCGGATTTAATGAAATCGGATTCTTTCTGATTAAATCCATGATAGGCCCTCGAGCCGCAGACATCACCCTCACTCACACCACCATCAATCTGAACAAACTGAGAAGAAGTTTTTGAGGGTCGCCCCTCAATGATTCGCTCGGACGTTGCCAAAGGGGTGGAAGCACAGCCATCATCAACATGGTGAATCGCCATTACAGGAAGCGTAACATCCGAATCAATCGAGGCCGATCTATATGTACCCGCAACGATTACTCCGGCAATCAAACGCTCCTTATCTTTCCCGGCATTAACAAACTCAGTCACACTGACTGTTCCCATACTGTGGCCAAAGATCCATACGGGTAAATTAAATTTATCTTTATAGTAGTTCACAACATTCAAAATTCGCTGTTGATGATCTCTAATTGAACGAGAATTTCTAATGCCTGCGCCCAAATCGTACGGGGTATCCACAAGAACCGCATCAATCCCATATTGAGCCCATAAATCTTTTGACCTAACAAATGTATGAAAGTTTGTAGTAGAGCCATCATCCTGCAAGCGCAGAACACCGCCGCCGCCAGGAAATAACAATACAACTGCCTTAGCGTTTTTGGCTGGCATCAACAATGTCCGCGTGGGGGCATCATCCTTATACGGAACATCAAGAACTTGAGCATTCGCAAAAGAGAATACGAAAACCCATGCCAAAAGAAATAAGCGAATATATTTCATGAAACCATTCTTACATACTTCATATTTAAATGAGTATAAAAAAGCCACCCGAAGGTGGCTTTCTCTACGTTATTCCACTTACTCAAAGTGGCAAACATAGTGCACTGGCTGCTCAGCGCGGATGATGAAATAACCACCCTTTTCCACTTCCCAGCTTTGACCTGCCTTGAACTCTTGCTCAGGAGCGCCATTGATACTGACAAATGCATTGCCATCAACCACTTCCATCACCTCCTTAGTGCTGAGATCAAAACGCAAAGTGCTTGGCAATACAACGCCAACAGATTTACGCACACCATTCGGCAGGGTCACGGTATGTGACACACACTTGCCATCAAAAAATACATTAGCCTTCTTGCCAACAGAAACTTGATCAAATTGCATTTGAATTCTCTCTTTATTGTTTGGTTCTAATTGAAGTTATTTCTTTGTACGCTTACGTTTTGCGGTTTCAGCGATACGCATACGCAATGCATTGAGCTTGATGAAGCCGCCAGCATCAGCTTGGTTATAGGCGCCGCCGTCATCATCAAAAGTTGCGATAGTTTGATCAAACAAGGTATTTGCTGAATCACGTGAAATCACAGAAACAGAACCCTTGTAGAGTTTCAAACGCACTACGCCATTTACCATCTGCTGGGTATGGTCAATCAAGGCTTGCAAAGCGATGCGCTCTGGAGCCCACCACAGACCGTTATAGATCAAGCTTGCATAACGTGGCATCAAATCATCTTTTAAGTGCGCTACTTCGCGATCTAACGTAATACTTTCAATACCACGATGCGCTTTCAGCAAAATCGTGCCACCAGGAGTTTCATAGCAACCACGGCTCTTCATGCCGACGAAACGGTTTTCCACTAAGTCGAGACGGCCAATGCCGTGTTTGCCACCAAGGCGATTCAGCTCAGCCAATAATTCATGTGGCTTGTATGCCTTGCCGTTAATCGCGACAGGATCACCGGACTTAAATTCAATTTCAATAATTTCAGGGGCATCTGGAGCTTTTTCAGGAGACACCGTCCAACGCCACATAGATTCCTCAGCTTCGGCATTTGGATCTTCCAAATGACGGCCTTCATAGCTGATATGCAATAAGTTGGCATCCATGGAATAAGGCGAGCCACCTTGCTTGTGTTTCATTTCGACTGGAATGCCATGCTTCTCAGCGTAGGCCATCAACTTCTCACGAGAGAGGAGATCCCATTCACGCCATGGAGCAATCACTTTAATTCCTGGCTCTAAAGCGTAGTAACCCAATTCAAAGCGAACCTGGTCATTACCCTTGCCGGTAGCGCCGTGCGATACAGAATCCGCACCAGTTAAACGGGCAATTTCAATTTGACGTTTTGCGATTAGTGGGCGAGCGATCGAAGTGCCGAGTAAATACTCACCCTCATAAATCGTATTCGCACGGAACATCGGGAACACAAAGTCGCGCACAAATTCTTCACGCAAATCATCAATAAAAATATTTTCTGGCTTGATACCAAATTGGAGTGCTTTGGCGCGCGCTGGCTCAAGCTCTTCGCCCTGACCCAAATCTGCAGTAAAAGTAACGATTTCACAGTCATAAGTATCTTGAAGCCACTTCAAGATCACACTGGTGTCGAGTCCACCGGAATACGCTAGTACGGCCTTTTTAATATCAGACATGATTTCTTATTCAATAAAAATTAACAAACAAATGACTCAATACTTTTTTACTACTCTTATTCCTTAATCCAAACGGCCGCAGAGCAGATACTCCATCAAAGCCTTTTGAACATGCAGACGATTTTCCGCCTCTTCCCAAACAATACTTTGCGGACCATCAATCACGCCGGCAGAAACTTCTTCACCACGGTGCGCAGGTAGACAGTGCATAAATAAGGCATTAGGCTTTGCGAGCGCCATTAACTCCTCATCAACCATCCAGTCTTTAAAAGCATTCATACGTAAAGTATTTTCAGCTTCATAGCCCATGCTGGTCCAAACGTCCGTGGTCACCAAATCAGCGCCTTTGCATGCATCCTTGGGATCAGCGCAAATGGTTAGGTGTTTAGTAGCTTTACTGCTAAGGCGCGCTGGATCTAATTGATAACCTTCGGGCGCGGAAAAGCGCAATTGAAAATCTAAGCATTCAGCCGCCTGAATCCAGGTGTAGGCCATGTTATTTGCATCGCCAACCCAAGCAACCGTTTTTCCCTGAATCGGTCCACGCGCTTCAACATAAGTAAAGATATCTGCGAGAACTTGGCACGGGTGATACTCATTGGTCAGACCATTAATCACCGGCACGCGAGAGTTCGAAGCAAAACGCTCAATAATTTCTTGTCCGAATGTGCGAATCATGATGATATCGGTCATTCTTGAAATAACCTGCGCAGCGTCCTCTACAGGCTCGCCACGACCTAATTGAGTATCACGGGTATTCAGATAAACCGCATGACCGCCAAGCTGGTGTATTCCCGCTTCAAATGAGAGACGCGTACGTGTTGAATGCTTCTCAAAAATCATTGCCAAAGTACGATCATGCAGCGGATGCCATGTCTCATAACTTTTAAATTTGGCTTTTAACCATGCCGATCTTTTCAGCAAGTAGTCATATTCTTCACGAGTGAGGTCAGCAAACTGCAGGTAGTGCTTGACCTGACCAGGCACTTGAGGCTTTGCCAGAGATGTCATAGTTGAGCTTTCTACTAAAGTTTTGGCTTGCTATTTTTTTCTTAAACCATTCAACTGCACGAAAATAGAACATTAAGCCATCTTACGGCCACCTCAGGCTGTTAAGCTAGAGGGCTTAGTACTACTTCTTATAAACATTCAAACGCCCACTTGAACCACAAAACGCTTTTCATTCAAGGTATTACAACTTCTGGCAAACCGTTTCGGCCCAGCGATTGGGCGGAGCGTCTTTGCGGGGTTATGGCTACTTTTCGCCCACCCGGAGATTCGGGAGACCCTCGCTTCACTTATTCGCCCTATGTAAGACCAGTACTGATTGCAAAAGTGAAATGCGTTGTTATTGATACCAGACTAGGTGACCTCGACCCTAGAGCGCTAGACTTTGTCATGAACTTTGCCAAAGACAACAACCTACCGATCGAAGAGGCTTGTGAGTTCAACCCAGCAACACCACCTCAGCCTTAAAAACAAAAACCCGCTCTGATGAGGAGCGGGCCTAGGTCGAAATACGTTTCGACCAGCCTAAAACAAAAACTAAATTACGCTGCCATCGCCTTAATAGCTGCAGACAAACGTGACTTTTGACGAGCCGCAGTATTTTTGTGAGCAATCTTTTTGTCAGCAATCTTGTCGATTGTTGATTGGGATGCTGCGAATACTTTTGCAGCAGCAGCTTTATCACCAGATTCGATCGCTTTACGAACTGCCTTAATGGAAGTACGGAGCTTTGAACGCAAGCTGGAATTGTGCTCGTTCTGTTTTACTGCCTGGCGTGCGCGCTTGCGCGCTTGTGCTGTATTGGCCATCTTTAAACCTTGCCTCTATAAATTGCTAAATACGATTAGTTAAATATCTTGCGACCTTGCCAATTTTGTAAGCAAGCTCGCCAAAACCCAAGATTTTACCTGAAAGGGGCAAAAAAGCCCAGTCAAACCATAAATAGGGGAAAATCGGCTCATGAACCTGCTTTCCGCTGCCGCCAAGGTCAGCTCCCTTACCATGCTCTCCCGTATTACGGGGCTACTACGGGAGACCCTCATTGCCCGTAGCTTCGGGGCTTCAGAGTGGACAGACGCCTTTAATGTGGCTTTTAGGCTACCTAACCTGCTCCGACGACTATTCGCCGAGGGGGCCTTTTCACAGGCTTTTGTGCCCATTTTGGGCGAAATTTCCACAAATGAAGACCAAAATAAGGCCAAAATTCTCATAAACGCGGTTGCCACCCTCCTATTTTGGGCTTTATTGCTGACAGTATTGGCAGGGGTTATTGGCGCCCCATTATTGATTTTGGTGATTGCCACCGGCTTTAGTGGCGGTCCAGCCTACGATGCGAGCGTTGTCATGACTCGGATCATGTTCCCCTACATTGGGCTCATTTCCATGGTGTCACTATCAGCCGGGATCTTAAATACCTATCATCGTTTTGCGATTCCAGCATTTACACCCGTTCTCTTAAATCTCGCGCTGATAGGCAGCGCCATTTTCTTGGCGCCACATTTAGAACAACCAATTTATGCCCTGAGCATTGGCGTACTACTAGGTGGAGTTCTGCAATTAGGTATTCAAGCTCCATCTCTTGCACGCTTGGGTTTATTGCCGCGCATTGGTTTGCTACCAGGCGCAATTAAATCCGCATTCAACAATCCTGATGCAAGACGCGTTTTAAAACTTATGGGGCCCGCAGTCTTTGCCGTGTCTGTTGCACAAATATCCCTCATCATCAATACCAACATTGCATCTCGCTTACAGGCCGGAAGTGTTTCATGGCTGTCATACGCTGATCGCTTAATGGAGTTTCCAACTGCCTTACTTGGTGTAGCGCTTGGCACTGTTCTGTTACCGAGCCTCAGTAAAGCAAATGCCAAAAATGATTTGGTACATGCTGGCGAACTATTGGTATGGGGCCTACAACTCACCCTCTTATTGGCGACGCCTTCTGCCATCGCGCTTTTCATTTTTGGCGAGCCCTTAGCGGCCGTTTTGTATCACTACGGAAAATTTAATGCTCTCGATGTGCTGATGACACAACGCGCTCTAGCAGCATATGGCGTTGGCTTAATTGGTTTAATTTTGGTAAAAATTTTGGCTCCTGGCTTTTACTCTCGCCAAGATATTCGTACGCCCGTCAAAATTGGCTTGGTTGTTCTAATTGCCACTCAGTTAGCAAACCTCGTTTTTGTACCTTGGCTCGGACATGCGGGTCTCGCTTTATCTGTCGGTACTGGTGCATGCTTAAATGCAGCACTACTGTGGATAGGCCTAAGCAAACGGGGCGCCCTTCCAAATGCTGCATGGCTCAAATATCTAGGGCAACTATTACTCGCCCTTATCCCATTTTCAGCAGTGCTTTTTTATGCGGCGACCGCCCATAACTGGATCGAGCTTCAAGCTCAACCCTGGACTCGCATTGGCCTATTGGCATTATGGTTAACGGCTGCGGCCTTGGTTTACTTTGTTTCTTTGGCTTTGGTAGGAATTCGCTGGCAAAAATTCTTGCGTCATGCAAAATAGGACGTATGCCAACACAACAGCTCGACTACTTCACTTCTTTAGTTACTGAAGATGAACACTTTCCGCTAACGGAAGCCGCTATCGCAGTGGCACAACATGCATACCCAGATCTTGATGTTCAAGGCGTGCTTGATCAGCTTGATGAAATGGGTAATAAATTAAAAGCGCGGATTACTCCAGATACATCGCCTGTTCAGCGCCTACAAATTTTGAAACACTTTTTTTATACCGAGCTAGGCTTTGGTCCTAACCCAAATGATTTTTATGCCCCTGAAAATTCTTACTTGCACTACGTGCTTGAAAATCGTCGTGGCATTCCAATCTCTTTGGCAATTTTGATGATGGAGCTTGGACAGCAAATTGGTTTGAAGATCCGTGGCGTTTCTTTTCCAAATCACTTCATGATGCGCATCTCCTTGCAACAAGGTGAAGTGATCATGGACCCCCTTACTGGTGAATCCCTTTCTAAAAACCAGTTGCAAGAAATGCTTGACCCATATCTTGATGCCAAGGGCTATCGAGGTGAGCTCAGCCTCCCACTAAACATCTTCTTGCGGGCCTCCAGCCCTAGAGAAATCCTCTCTAGATTCCTGAGAAACCTCAAAATGATCTACTCAGAGCATGAGCGCTGGGAGCGTTTATTAGGAATTCAAGAACGCCTTGTGATTTTGTTACCCGATTCAATTGAAGAGATTCGAGATCGCGGCCTGATCTTTGCGCAGCTAGAGTATCTAAGGCCTGCCTTAGAAGATATGCATCGCTACCTAAGCGAAGTGCCAGAAGCGGAAGATGCTAGCGATATACGCGAGCACATCGCAACATTGGAAAGCCAGACAAAGTTGCACTAAGAAGGATGCATTACGCCAAACGGGATTTTGTTTGGCTAGTTTTTCTTGGGTTGAAAAATCTTAAAGAGTGCTGCCAAAAATACCGGCACTGCAGCTGCGCCTATACCTACCAAAACAATGACGTTTAGGTTTTGGCGAATAAACGGAATGTTGCCAAAGAAATATCCCGCAATGACCAAACCAAACACCCAAAGAGCTGCGCCCGTAATATTGAATAACTGAAAGCGCGAAAAGTTCATTTCAGATACGCCAGCAATAAATGGCGCAAAGGTACGAATGATCGGCAGAAAACGCGCAAGAATAATTGTCTTGCCGCCATGCTTCTCATAAAAAGCATGGGTCTTTAATAAAGCTCCTTGATCAATCCAGCGAGACTGACTGCTAAATACTTTTTTACCAATCCATCGACCAATGAAATAGTTCACTGTGTTGCCCGCAATCGCGGCAAATAACAAACCAAAACATAAAGTCCAAAGATTGAAGTGCTCTGTTGCGCAATAGGCGCCAGCAATAAAGAGCAAAGAATCGCCCGGCAAGAATGGCGCGACAACTAAACCCGTTTCCGCAAATACGATCGCAAAGAGCAAACCGTATGCCCAAGGGCCATATTGAGAAATAACGACATCTAAATGGCGATCAATATGCAGCAATAAGTCACTCAACTGCAACAGGGCATCAATCAACTTGCTCTCCAAAAATAGGTTTGATGGGCATATTAACAGGCTCTTATAATGACTTATGCAAACTGAACTACACATTCAGCCTATGCAGTCATCAGTAAGTAATCCAATACTTTGTATTGTGGGTCCGACTGGTGCTGGCAAAACCCATCTCGCCATGTCGCTGGCGGAATATGCCAAATCTATTGGCTTGACCATAGAACTCATCAGCATGGATTCGGCATTGGTCTATCGCGGTTTAGATATTGGCAGTGCAAAACCCACTAAAGCAGAACAAGCAGCAGTAACACATCACCTAATAGATATTCTTGAACCGACTGAAGTCTACTCAGCGGCGCGGTTTGCAAAAGATGCAAAGCGACTTTGTTCAGAAATAGAGAGCAGGGGGCATATTCCCGTTATTGTTGGGGGCACCATGCTCTACTGGAGAGCGTGGGCATATGGTCTATCGTCATTGCCACCTGCAAATCCCGAGATTCGCGAACGATTAGATAAAGAGGGCAAACGTATCGGTTGGCCCGCCATGCACGCCAAACTGGCTGCAATCGATCCAGAAACCGCCATGCGTCTAGAGCCAAATGATTCGCAACGAGTACAACGCGCACTCGAGGTTTACGAAATTGCTGGCAAAACAATGTCAACCTTGTTGGCAGAATCGCCCAGTGAAGATGGCAGAGAAGGTTCCGACATTCCCGATTGGATCAACTTGGTCTCGCTAGAGCCTAGCGATCGTAAGCGACTGCATCAAAATTTGGAAAAGCGTTTTGATGAAATGCTGACTGCTGGGTTTTTGGAAGAAGTAAGGCTCTTGCGAAAAAATCCAGAACTACACGCAGACTTACCTGCGATACGATCAGTTGGATATCGCCAAGCCTGGGAGTTTCTGAATGGTGAAATCGATGCAGAGCAAATGCGTTACAAAGCATTGGCTGCAACAAGGCAATTGGGAAAACGCCAACTTACTTGGCTCAGAGCTATCTCAGGAAGAAATACATTCGATCCCTTCAACCCAATTGAGATGAAGGCAGCCCTAGATTATTGCAAAAACAGTTTGAAGACGATTGCTTAGATAACAATGGTTTGCGGGGCATCCTTTGGGCGCTCCACAACTTCACCTACAGTCCATGCTTTTAAGCCTTGAGCAATCAGTGATTTAATTGCTGCATCAGCCTGGGTTGGCGACACAATCACCACCATACCAATACCGCAGTTAAATACTCGGACCATTTCCGCATCAGCAACGCCACCCTTCATTTGCAACCAGCGGAAGAGTTCGGGTAACTGCCAGCTATCACGATGCAATACTGCTTGGGTATTTTCAGGCAACACACGTGGCACGTTATCTACTAAACCGCCACCAGTAATGTGTGCCATGCCTTTCACATCGATTTCAGAAATTAATTTCAGAAGAGGCTTCACATAAATTTCTGTTGGAGCCATCACTACATCGCCCAATGAACGACCGCCCAAATCATCGGTCGGCTTTGCACCAGCGCGTTCAATAATTTTTCGAACTAATGAGTAACCATTGGAATGAGCGCCACTAGATCCAATTGCCAGTACTACGTCGCCAGGAACAATGGTGTTACCAGTAATGATTTTTGATTTCTCAACCGCGCCCACAGCAAAACCTGCTAGGTCATATTCACCCGGAGGATACATTCCAGGCATCTCAGCAGTTTCACCACCAATCAATGCGCAACCAGATAATTCGCATCCTTTAGCAATACCGCCAACTACTGTTGCCGCAGTCTCCACGGAGAGCTTGCCGCAAGCAAAATAATCCAAGAAAAATAATGGCTCGGCACCTTGAACCAAAATGTCATTCACGCTCATGGCCACCAAATCTTGACCGATGGTATCGTGACGATTCCACTCAAAAGCCAAGCGTAGCTTTGTGCCTACTCCGTCAGTACCCGAGACCAAAACCGGCTCTTTATAGCGCTTCGGAACCTCAAAAAGAGCACCAAAGCCACCAATTCCGGCCAAAACACCCTCGCGCATGGTTTTCTTAGCCAAAGGCTTAATGCGATCGACTAAATCATCCCCAGCGTCAATATCAACACCCGCATCACGGTAGGAAAGGCCTTTTGAAGAAGAATTGGTAGAAGAAGTCATATCTGGGCTGGAATATTAGTAAAAAATGCTACTGGGTCAGTAGAATCATTGAATTCTAGAGGATTACTCGTAATGGCTGAAATTTTTACCCCATTTTTGACCGCATTCATCCTGGCATATGCCCTGCGACCCGTTTGCCTATGGCTTGAAAAACACCGCCTCCCCCGTGGTCTTGCCGCCGGCTTAGCGGTCCTTTTTGGGCTTGGCCTCATTTTTTTCATTCTCAGCCTGTTTGTTGGACTCCTTAAATACGAAATCCCCCTAATTCGCACCCAGATTCCAAGCTGGATCAATAACACCCAAACTTGGCTTGGTCCAAAGCTGACTGAGTTGCATATTAATTTTGATTGGGCATCACTCAAAGTCGACGCCATTCAAAAAATTACAACGCACATTAATGACAATGCCGACACATTAATGAGTTCCGCACTCGACACTGTTTTGCTATCAGGTAGCTCAGTCATTGCTGGATTTGTAAATGCAATTCTGATTATCTTTGTGATGTTTTACTTGTTAATTGACTGGACACATTTCTTTGGTTTACTCAGAACCATTGTTCCAGTGCGCGCTCAAGATACAGTTCATCACCTTGCGATGCATACCGATGGTTTGTTATCGCAATACTTACGCGGCATGTTGATTGTGGTTTCTATTATGGCGGTCTACTATAGCTCTGGACTAGCATTGATCGGCGTTAAAGGCGCTGTCGCATTAGGCGTATTCACAGCCTTCATGATTGTGATTCCATATATCGGAATCACTTTAGGTTTAAGTCTAACAATCATCTCCGCGCTTTTGCAGTTCGGCCCACATACAGAAGTCATTGGAGTCCTCGTTCTTTTCGGCATTGGGCAGTTCATCGAAGGATTCTTCCTAACTCCACGCCTAGTGGGTGAGCGCATCGGCCTACACCCTGTAGCCGTATTGTTTGCATTGCTTTTATTTGGAAAACTTTTTGGCTTCTTTGGCGTTCTCCTGGCGCTGCCCATCAGTGCGGTGAGTTTGGTATTGGTTAAATACTTATGGTCCGTTTACACACAAAGCACTTGGTATCAAAAATAATTTCGTTTTAATGAATACGCCGTCGCTTCCAAAACAATTTGCTTTAGATATTGGCCATACCCCAAAAGCCAGTCTGGAAAATTACCTTCCCGGAAGCGATCGCGCACTCATTTCTACCCTGCAAACACTTTGCGACTCCTGGAAAAAAAGCCCGCCAAAAGAAATCAACAACCCACTCAATGATCGCTGGATGTATTGGTCGGGTCCGGAGGGATCTGGACGCACCCACTTACTTCAGGCCATGACGAATGCGGCTGAATTTGCAGGTCTCAAATCTTTTTCACTAACGCCTACAGAACCCATCACCTGGGTGCGACTAGAAGAACAAATTACCGCATTGGCAGAAAATGACAAAGCTTCTGTGATCACGGTTGATGATGTTGACCGGCTTGATGACAGGCTAGCGGGAGCACTTTTTCGCATCCTCAATACAGTACAAGCCAGTAAAAATATTCATATCTTCATGGCTGGCAATGCGGCACCGGCTAATCTAGGGCTACGAGAGGATCTACGGACACGCCTAGGGTGGGGCCTCATCTTTCAAACCCAACTTCTTGACGATGATGAGAAAATACAAGCATTAGAGCAAGCAGCGAAAGCTCGTGGATTGGTACTATCCCCAGAAGTGGCTCCTTGGTTATTAAATCGTTTCTACCGTGATATGCCCAACTTAATGGCTTTAATTGATGCTTTAGACGCTTACTCGCTAGAGACAAAACGTGCTGTCACCTTGCCACTGGTGCGCGAGCTTCTGCAACCCAAATAATTTTCTGAATATTTCATTAGTGACACAGTTAGCCCTTTTCGATTTAGATCACACATTACTTCCCTGCGACAGCGACTACGAATGGGGGCAGTTTTTGGCACGTATTGGTGTGGTTGATAGCGATTACTATGCGCGACAAAACGAACGCTTCTACCAAGACTACAAAGATGGCAGGCTCGATATTCATGAATTTTTGCGCTTTGCCCTCAAACCGCTTTCCGAGCACTCACGCGCACAACTCAAAGAATGGCATGACCAATTTATGCACGAAGTGATCAACGGACAGCTTCGTCAAAAAGCTATTGATTTAGTCAAAAAGCATCAAGATGCTGGCGATCTTTGTTGCGTCGTCACAGCTACGAATAGCTTTGTGACACGTCCGATTGTTGAGCGCTTTGGTATTGAGCACCTTATTGCAACCGAACCAGCAACCAATGGTGATAATCCATTGGCCAACTTCACTGGCGAAGTTAAAGGAAGCCCAAACTTTCGTGAAGGCAAAATTTTGAATTTACACAACTGGCTAGCAAAACAAGAACTCAAGCTTGATGAGTTACCACGTAGTTATTTTTATTCCGACTCCATGAATGACTTGCCACTACTTGAGCAAGTCAGCAATCCTGTTGTCACCAATCCCGACGATCGCTTGCGTAATGAAGCCCAAAAACGCAACTGGCCTATTCTTGAGCTGTTTGCATGATTACTAAGTTTTTTAAACGCATCTTGCGTCGTGACCCTATGGTCAAGCATACGCAAGCCAATCAAGCTGGAGCCCCTAAGCGGATTCCCAAAAAATCTCACCGCATTGATCCACACCTGCTCTCCAAAAATGCCGTTAAGGTTACCCAAACTCTGCAACAAGCAGGCTTCGAAGCATTCATTGTGGGTGGCGCAGTACGTGATCTTGTTTTAGGAATTGAGCCAAAAGATTTCGATGTGGCAACGAATGCCACCCCGGATCAGGTGCAGCGACTTTTTCGCAAAGCACGCCTCATCGGTCGACGCTTCCAAATTGTTCACGTGACCTTCTTTGGCAAGGGTCACCCTGAAATTATCGAGGTCTCAACCTTTAGAGCCTTACTTGATAACGCCGGCGATCACGTGGCAGAAAGCGGTCGCATTTTGCGTGACAACGTCTGGGGCTCACAGGGCGAGGATGCTGCCCGCCGTGACTTTACGATCAATGCGATGTATTACGACCCTTCCACCGAAACCGTTCTTGACTATCACGGCGGCATGGCGGATATGCAAAGAAAAACTTTGCGCATGATTGGCGACCCGGCCAAACGTTATCGCGAAGATCCTGTGCGAATGCTCAGAGCCATTCGCTTTGCCGCTAAAACTGGATTTACTCTTGACTCCAATACCCGCTCACCGATTGCTAAATTAGGCAAGCTCTTACAAGACGTACCGGCAGCAAGGCTTTTTGATGAAATCCTCAAGCTCCTCATGTCCGGATATTCATGGGCAGCGATTCAAGGCCTTCGAGAAGCGGGCTTGCATCATGGGCTATTGCCTCTACTTGACCATATCTTGGATGACAACGAAAACGCTATCGGGGCAAATGGATTTGTGAAGCTAGCACTTGCCAATACAGATCAGCGCATCCAATCAGGGAAAAGCGTATCGGCAGGATTTTTATTTGCCACATTGCTGTGGCCAGATCTTCTCAAAAACTGGAAGGCCAATCTTGCTAAAGGCATGGCCAATATTCCGGCGCTACAAGATGCCATGGACGAAACAATTGCCACCCAAAGCAGCGGCATGACTATTCAGCGTCGCTTTGAGAGTGACATGCGAGAAATTTGGTCAATGCAACCTCGCTTTGAAAGACGAGTTGGGCGTTACCCTTATCGCTTGATTGAAATGCCCCGTTTTAGGGCAGGCTATGACTTCATGCTCTTGCGCTGCGCTACCAGAGAACAAAGCCCAGCGCTTGGTGAATGGTGGACTAATTTCATTGCGGCAGATCCGGCAGGGCAAGAAGCATTAATGGCTAGCGCCAAAACTGAACTAGGTAATACCACTAACTCACCAACAAATAGACGTCGTCGCAGAAAACCAAAAGCCACAAACCCAGTGGAAGTTTCTTCGAGCTAAGCAAACTTATAAAAATTTCGGTAAAGTAATTCCATCTTGAATTTGGAATCGTATGGCACGAGCTTTTATCGGATTTGGTGGCAACATCGGCGACACGCGTCAGCTGATTACTGATGCCATCATTTGCTTAGCGCAGCGCGCCGAACTCCATATACTTGCTAAAAGTTGTTTCTATCAAAGCGCGCCTGTTGAAGCAACTGGTGGCGATTACATTAATGCCGTAATTGAAATTGAGACAGAGCTTAGTCCATATGGATTACTGCACGTCTGCCAAGCCATTGAACAAGAGTTTGGCAGAGAGCGCCCTTACGCGAACGCCCCTCGAACTTTAGATTTGGATATTTTGTCTTTTGAGGGCGTCACTCAGAACGAAACCGAGTTGATGTTGCCCCACCCTAAAATCATTGAACGCTCATTTGTTTTGTTGCCATTACTTGAAATTGCCCCTGATTTCTTTCTACCAAATCTGGGTGAATTAAAGGCCTATCTACCCAAAGTAGCTCACCAGCGTATTGAAAAACTCCCTTGCCGCAACTGCAATTGCGGAGAAAAAGACGTTTATAGCCAAACGGCGCATTAATTCATTAAACTCTCGCCATGGGTTACTTACAGGGCGATAAGCCAATCACAATTACCAAGCTCCTCGCGATGCACGCTGAGGGTGAGAAGATTTCTATGCTGACAGCATATGACTCAACCATGTCTGCGCTTCTCAATCGCTGCGGTGTTGAGACCATTTTGATTGGCGATTCTCTTGGTAATGTGATTCAAGGACACACCAGTACAACCCCAGTAACGGTAGAACAAGTTGCCTATCACACGGAATGTGTAGCCCGCGCCAATACTCATGCGTTTGTTATCGCTGATCTACCCTTTGCTAGCTACGGTGATCCATTGCAGGCCTTAGATTCTGCAGCAACCTTAATGCGCGCTGGCGCAGATATGGTCAAACTAGAAGGCGGCGATTGGCAAATCGATATCATTCAATACTTGGTTGAACGTAGCGTGCCTGTGTGTGCACATCTCGGACTGCTCCCACAATCCGTGCATGTATTAGGTGGTTATAAAGTTCAAGGGAAATCCAAGGATGCTGCGAGCCTCATGCTCGAACAAGCAATCGCATGCGAACAAGCTGGTGCACAAATGATCGTGCTCGAAGCCATTCCATCTTCACTTGGTGAAAAAATTACTGAGGCACTATCCATTCCAACGATTGGTATTGGTGCTGGACCAGATTGTTCAGGTCAAGTATTGGTGCTGCAGGATATGCTGGGCATTAGCCCCGGAAAGCCTCCCAAGTTCGTGAAGAACTTTATGGAAGGTCACCATTCGATTGAAGCGGCTGTAAAAGCCTATGTCCGCGAAGTCAAGTCCGGAAAGTTTCCCGGACCTGAACATGGCTTTGCTGGTTAACTTAAGAATTAGCTAAAGAAACTCTTTACGCCATCAAACCAGCCCTTTTGCTGCGGGCTATGTTTATCACCAGCTGATTTCAGACTCTCATCAAACTGTTTGAGCAGTTTCTTTTGGTCGTCAGTCAATTTGACAGGGGTTTCAACGACTACGTGAACAAATAAATCACCCACTAGGGTCGAACGTAAGCCCTTAATGCCTTTGTTACGCAAACGGAATGTCTTTCCAGTTTGCGTTCCTTCTGGTATGGGAAACTCAACGCGACCTGAGAGTGTTGGCACTTCAATTTCACCACCGATCGTTGCTGTAGCAAAAGAAATCGGCATCTGCACATGCAAATCACTGCCATCACGCTCAAATACTTTATGCGGCTTAACGCGTACTTCTACATATAAATCACCAGCTGGGCCGCCATTAATTCCAGGCTCACCATTGCCTACGGAGCGTACGCGCATTCCATCATCGATACCTGCTGGGATTTTGATCTCGAGTGTTTTTTGTTCTTTGTGTTTACCTGAGCCATGACAGGTTTTGCAAGGCTTCGGAATATACTCACCAGTACCGCGACACTTGGGGCAAGTTTGTTGCATTGAGAAAAATCCCTGCTGCACACGCACTTGGCCATGGCCATCACAAGTAGAGCATTTTTCCGCTTTAGTACCAGGCTCAGCACCCGTTCCATGACAGGGCTTGCAATCGCTCCAACTTGGTACGCGAATCTGTGTCGTATACCCTTCAGCCGCTTGCTCAAGAGTAATGTCCATGTTGTAACGTAAATCTGCGCCTTTATAAACCTGTGGTCCAGAATGGCGGCCACCGCCTTGACCAAAAATATCGCCAAAGATGTCGCCAAAGGCATCAGCAAATCCACCGCCGCCAAATCCACCACCCATTGATGGGTCTACACCAGCATGGCCATACTGATCATAAGCAGCGCGCTTGTTGGGATCGGATAGAGTCTCGTAGGCCTCTTTCGCTTCTTTAAATTGCGCTTCGGCAGTTTTGCTGTCGGGATTGCGATCGGGGTGGTATTTCATTGCCAGTTTGCGATAAGCTTTTTTCAACTCATCATCACTAGCACCCTTCGCTACACCAAGCACTTCATAAAAATCGCGTTTACTTTTAGGCACGGCCTATTCCTCTCAACTTCCCAACAACCCGAATGGCACAAGTCGGCGCGAGGCCGACTTGTTATTTAAGCACTTCAAAATTTCGTTAAAAATAGCTTTTGACTCAATTATTTCTTGTCATCAACCTCTTTAAAGTCAGCATCGACAACATCGGCATCCGGTGCCGCACCAGGGGCTGCGCCACCAGGAGCCGCGCCTGCAGCACCAGCACCAGCTTTAGCCTGTTCTGCCGCCATTACCTTCTCACCAAGCTTCTGGCTTACTTTACCCAATGCTTCGGTTTTCGCCTCAATGATTGCCTTGTCGCTACCTTTGATGGCTTCATCCAATTCTTTGAGTGCAGCCTCAATTGCCTCTTTCTCAGAAGCTTCTAGGCTAGCGCCATGCTCTTCTAAAGCTTTCTTGGTTGAGTGAGCCAATGCATCCGCTGTATTGCGCGCAGTTACCAACTCGAGCGCCTTCTTATCTTCCGCAGCATTTGCTTCAGCATCCTTAACCATGCGCTGGATCTCTTCTTCTGTCAAACCAGAATTGGCCTTGATGGTGATTTTGTTCTCTTTGCCAGTGTTTTTGTCTTTTGCGGTTACATGCAAAATACCGTTGGCATCGATGTCAAAGGTCACTTCAATTTGTGGCATACCGCGTTGCGCAGGAGCAATACCTTCCAAATTAAATTCACCGAGCAATTTGTTGGCAGAAGCCATCTCACGCTCACCTTGGTAGCACTTAATCGTTACAGCAGGCTGATTGTCTTCAGCAGTTGAGTACACCTGTGAATGCTTGGTAGGAATGGTAGTGTTCTTTGGGATCATCTTGGTCATCACGCCACCAAGAGTTTCAATACCCAATGACAATGGGGTAACGTCCAAGAGCAATACGTCCTTACGATCGCCGGACAATACTGAGCCCTGGATCGCAGCACCAACAGCTACCGCCTCATCAGGGTTAACGTCTTTACGTGGCTCTTTACCAAAGATTTCTTTTACTTTGTCTTGAACCGCAGGCATACGTGTCTGACCACCAACCAAAATCACGTCGTCGATATCAGAAACGCTAACGCCAGCATCTTTAATCGCAGTCAAGCAAGGACCTGCTGTACGGTTAATTAATTCCTCAACCAAAGACTCCAACTTTGCACGAGTCAATTTCAAGTTCAAGTGCTTAGGACCGCTAGCATCAGCTGTCACGTATGGCAAATTGATTTCAGTTTGTTGAGCAGAAGACAATTCGATCTTGGCTTTTTCAGCAGCATCTTTTAAACGTTGCAATGCCAATACGTCTTTACTCAGATCTACGCCTTGCTCTTTCTTGAACTCAGCAATGATCCAATCGATAATGCGTTGGTCAAAGTCTTCACCACCCAAGAAAGTATCACCGTTTGTGGAGAGAACTTCAAATTGCTTCTCACCATCAACGTTAGCGATTTCAATGATGGATACGTCGAATGTACCGCCACCCAAGTCATAAACGGCGATCTTACGATCAGCCTTGTCTTGTTTGTCCAGGCCAAATGCCAACGCGGCTGCGGTAGGCTCGTTAATGATGCGCTTCACATCTAAACCAGCAATACGACCAGCATCTTTAGTTGCTTGACGCTGGCTATCATTAAAGTAAGCAGGCACTGTAATCACCGCCTCGGTCACTTCTTCGCCAAGGTAATCTTCAGCAGTCTTTTTCATCTTGCGCAAGATTTCTGCGGACACTTGTTGTGGCGCCATTTTCTTATCGCGTGCTTCAACCCAAGCATCACCGTTGTCTGCTTGAACGATGGAGTAAGGCATCAAGCCGATGTCTTTCTGCACTTCAGGATCTGTAAATTTACGACCCATTAAACGCTTAACAGCGTAAATAGTGTTTTTAGGATTAGTTACTGATTGACGCTTTGCTGGAGCACCAACCAATACTTCGCCATCCTCAACGTAAGCGATGATGGATGGTGTGGTGCGAGCACCTTCTGCATTCTCTACAACTTTAGGTGCATTGTTTTCAACGACTGAAACGCATGAGTTTGTGGTTCCTAAGTCGATTCCGATAATCTTTCCCATAATGGCTCCAAAAAATAAAATTGTTTTGTTGTACTTCTGGCTTGTTTCAATTTCAGTAGCAACTCAGTGAATTGCCCTGAATCGCCGCGAATATTCCAATACTCCATAGATGGGGGCGATACATATGAATTCAAGGGCTGAAATAGCAAAAAAGGCAGAAATCTGCCTTTTTTAGGTAATTTTTAAGGTTTTTTCCTTATTTTGGGGCGCTCACTGTCACCAATGCTGGCCTCAAAACCCGGTCAGCTACGGTATAGCCCCGCTGCAATACAGAAACCACGGTATTGGGCTCCTGCTCCGAAGGAACTGAAGCGATTGCCTGATGATGATGAGGGTCGAACTTATCTCCCACCGCAGGATTAATTTCAGTCATTTTGCCTTTTTCAAAGGCTGACAGGAGTTGCTTGAGCGTAATCTCCAAACCTTCTTTAAATGCTTTTGCATCAACCGCATCCGTATTTAGGGCCGCATACAAGCTGTCGGTAACTGGGACTAAATGTTCCGCAAAACTCTCAATCGCGAATTTATGCGCTTTTGCCACATCCTCAACAGCGCGGCGACGAATATTCTCACCTTCAGCTTTAGCACGCAAAAAGTTATCTTGTAAATCCGCAATCTTTTGATTTAGCTCTGCAATTTCTTGCTCGGGAGTTTTGACTACTGGCGCATCGGTAGTCGCTGCATTTTCAGCGCTAGATGGAGCGACTGAATTTTCTTGCTCTGGAGAGGGATTTGGGTTTTCTTGTGTCATGGACGGAAATTCACTTTTCTATATTGAATGCAATTGCTTTGATATGTGGGGTCAGTTTATTCAATTTCAAGACTGATTCTTGACGAACTCCGCTCTCTCATGGCGCTTTGCTAGCTCCTCTGGAGATTCAGAACCCAATGGCCACCCTAGTAAATGCGTATACGCAATATCGCTCAAAGCTTCAATCCACTTGGGGTTGCTGTTCAAGCAAGGAATATAACGATAGTCTTTACCGCCACGCTCTAAGAACGATTCTCTCGCTTCCATGGCGATTTCTTCTAAAGTCTCTAGGCAGTCAGCTGGGAAGCCGGGGCAAAATACATCGACACGTTGACAGCCTTCTTTCGCCAATTTTTCCAATGTGGGAGCGGTATAAGGCTTTAACCACTCCGCTTTACCAAAGCGCGATTGGAACGTCACAATGCATTGATTCGAATCCAACCCCAAAGCTTCTCCAAGCAATCGACCGGTCTTGAGACATTCACAATGATAGGGATCGCCTTTCATTAGATTTCGTTTTGGTAATCCGTGAAAAGACATCACCAATCGATCGCCTCCTGCAAAATCTGGACGTCCATCTTTGTCCCAACTGCTTAATACTTGATCGCGCAATGCGGCGATATAAGCAGGATTGTCGTGATAATGTTTAACCAAACGTAACTCCGGTTGATTGCGCCAAGTCCTAAGCACCTGAAATACTTCATCAAAGCTAGATGCGGTCGTGGTGGCAGAGTACTGAGGGTACAAAGGCAATAGCAATAAACGCTCCATGCCTTCTGCCTTCAGGTTCTCGAGCACCTCCTGGGTTGAGGGCTTGCCATAGCGCATTGCCAAATCTACTAAAACAGTGTGACCTTCATTAGCAAATTTCTCTTGAAGTTCTTTTGCTTGCAAACGTGAGTAATGCATTAATGGGGAGCCTAATTGAGGCAACCAAATCGATGCGTATTTCTTAGCGGATGCACTACTACGAATAGGCAAAATAATGCCATTCAAAATGAACCACCAAATGAAACGTGGAATTTCAACAACGCGAGGATCAGAGAGAAATTCTTTTAAGTACGCTCTAACTGCTTTTGGTGTTGGGGCAGAAGGTGTCCCTAAATTCAAGAGCAATACTGCTGTCTTACTCGGACGCAAATGAGGATTTTGATTCAAGATAAATTTCTCTATTAACTATTTAACATGAACTATTGACAGAGCTTGCAGCTCAAGAGCTCAAAGCGCCTGATAATAATTTAGATGTGATATCGACAATCGGAATCACCCTGTCATAAGCCATACGAGTGGGGCCTATGACACCCAATGTGCCTACGACTTGACCATCAACGCTATACGGCGCACTAATCACCGCTAGATCTTCATAAGGCAATAAGTCGCTTTCACCGCCAATAAAAATCTGAATACCATCAGCGTGACTTGATACATCTAACAATTGCATGAGTACAGACTTTTGCTCCAACATATCAAACATCTTGCGCAGCTTGTCCAAATTAGAACTTAAGTCGCCAACATTTAATAAGCGACGCTCACCTGATAGCAACATATCGCCTCGGCTCATATCGTAGTCCGCCACTCCACTTTGCAAGGCCAGCGCCATCAACCCAGAAATATCAGCCCTCAAGCTATCCAAGTCGGATCGCAAGTGTTGACGCACTTGCTCAAAGCTCTTGCCAGCAAACTGTGTATTAATGTAATTACTCGCCTCTACAAGTTGGCTTGGCGTGTAATCTTGATTCGTTGGCAGAATGCGGTTCTGCACATCACCTTCTGGCGTCACCATAATGAGCAAAATTTTGCCTTCGCCCAAACGCAAGAACTCGATGTGCTTGAACACTTGGGCTCGCTTTGGGGTCATCACCACTCCAGCAAAATGGGTGAGATTCGATAATATTTGCGCAGCTGAATTCAGTACACGCTGCGGGGAATCCGGCAGGAGACCCTTCTCTACCTCTTTTGCCGCTATCTCTTCCAATGGGCGTACTGTAACCATCGTATCTACGAAGAGTCTGTACCCTCTAGGGGTAGGGATTCTGCCTGCGGAAGTATGTGGACTAGTCACCAAGCCCATATCCTCCAAATCAGCCATGACATTGCGAATAGTCGCTGCCGAGAGGTCTAAACCCGAGAATCGGGATAGCGTACGGGAACCAATGGGCTGACCCTCCTCGATATAGCGCTCGATGAGGGTTTTTAGTAAGGCGCGGGAACGTTCATCCATGGTGGAAGGGATTTTATGCCTATGGTTTAATCATCATATGTTAAGCCCATCCCCAAATTCTTCCAAGAAGGCCTTCAGCCGAGTTGCCCTCGTGGGCAAATTTCAGGCGGACGGCATTGATGAGCACCTGCGGGAATTAGCCAAACTGGTCAGCAGACTGGGCTGCGAGGTCTTTATAGAAGCTTCTACAGCCACGCAATTGAACATAAAAGATTACCCGATTAAGGCTGCTGAAGATTTTGCGGGGGCCATAGACTTAGTAGTTGTTTTGGGTGGCGACGGCACGATGCTAGGAATTGCCCGCCAAATAGCTGGCAGCCAAGTACCTCTGGTGGGAATCAATATGGGTCGCTTGGGTTACATGACCGATATCCCATTTCAATCGGTTCAAGACACCTTACCCAAAATTATTGCTGGTGATTATGAAGCGGATACACGCACCTTACTTGATGCTGCTGTGATTCGCGCCAATAAAGAAATTAATCACGCATTAGCACTCAATGATGTTGTTGTGAATCGCTCTGGTATCTCTGGCATGGTGGAATTAGCGGTCCACGTTAATGGATCCTTCATGTACAACCAACGATCCGATGGTCTCATTGTTTCTACTCCAACTGGCTCAACCGCTTATGCCCTCTCTGCTGGAGGGCCGATATTACACCCCCATGTTGCAGGTATATTGCTTGCCCCGATTGCGCCACATTCACTATCGAATCGTCCAATTGTTTTGCCACAAGATAGCATAACCATTATTGAAGTAATCAACGGGCTTGACGTGATTGTCAATTTCGACATGCAATCACAAACTAATTTACAAAGTGGCGACAAGATTGAAGTGCGTCAGTCTAAAAAGACGATTACCTTCTTACACCCTCGCAGTCATAGCGACTACAAAACATTGCGCGAGAAACTTCACTGGAATGAATACCCATCGACTTTTTAATGTTGGGTATCTTGCTACGCTAATACATGCTTCAAACCATCTCCCTTCGTGACTTTGTCATTGTTGATCAACTTGAACTCGACTTTGTCAGCGGCTTCACCGTACTAACCGGTGAAACTGGTGCTGGCAAATCTATTTTGCTAGACGCCTTAGGCCTTGTTCTTGGTGAACGAGCCGATAGCAGCCAAATTCGGGAAGGTAGCAACCGCGCAGAAATTTCCGCCACCTTCAGAATAGAGCCTGAATTAGTTAAATCATTTGGGCAATGGCTCGATGAGCAAGGATTTCCGAGTGAGGATGAGGGTCAGACTCTTTTACTCAAAAGAACCGTAGAAGCCAATGGGCGCAGCCGTGCTTTTATTAATGGCAGTGTTGCCACATTGACGCAATTACGCGAAGCTGGCGATCAATTAGTTGATATACATGGGCAACACGCACATCAGTTACTTCTCAAGAGTGGTGCTCAAAGAGAGCTACTTGACCGCCATGCTGGCTTATTGCCTTTAGCTTCCGATGTTGCGCAAACCTACAAAACACTTAGTGATTCTCGTCGGCGTTTAGCGCAAGCTGAGAACGCAGGACAAGACATCGAGCGCGAACGTGAAAGACTCGAATGGCAGCTTGAAGAGCTCACTGAGCTTTCTCCACAAGAAGGTGAGTGGATGCTCATTCAATCAGAGCATGCCCGATTAGCTAACGGGGCTAAATTAATCGGGGGCTGCCAAGAAGCGATACAAATCTTGAGTGAGGCCGATAACTCCCTCGAATCTTCCCTGTCTAAGGTGTGCGGCAATATCAGCGCACTTGCAGAACATGATGCCGCACTAAAAGATGTCAGCGAATCCCTAGAAAGCGCGCACATTCAACTAGATGAAGCGATTCATGGCTTAAATCGATATTTACAAAAAATTGATTTGGATCCCGCCCGACTTGAGCAAGTAGAAGAACGGATGCAGGCATTGCATGGTGCCGCTAAAAAATATCGGACCGACGTAGATGCTTTACCTCAACTACTTCTAGAAACCGCGGATCGCCTAGATACGCTTACAGCCTCACAAAATATAGAAGCCCTAAGAGAGAAAGTAAAACAAGAAGAAGTGGCTTATCTCAAACTGGCAAACCAACTCTCTGAGAAACGCAAGAAAGCCTCTATCGATCTTGGTAATCAAGTAACGCATGCTATGCAGGATTTATCTATGGCAGGTGGGCGTCTAGAAATTGCTTTAAGCCCTCTTCAGGAGGGTGGCTCACATGGGCTAGAACAAGTTGAATTCTTGGTAGCTGGTCATGCAGGTAGTACTCCTAGATCATTAGCCAAAGTAGCCTCAGGTGGTGAGCTTGCTCGAATCAGCCTTGCGATCAGTGTCATTACTAGCAAAGCCTCGTTTACTCCAACGCTCATATTCGATGAGGTTGATGCCGGCATTGGCGGTGCAGTAGCCGAAACCGTCGGCAAACTATTACATCAATTGGGGCAATCGCATCAAATCTTGTGCGTCACCCATTTGCCTCAAGTGGCAGCACAAGGCAACCATCACCTGAAAGTTAGCAAATCTCAGGCTGGAGATAAAACAGTTTCACAAGTTCAAGCTCTTGGAAGATCTGAGCGAGTCGAAGAAATCGCCAGAATGCTTGGCGGCGCAACAATTACTGATACTACCCGCCGTCATGCACGTGAGCTACTAGAGCAACATTAAGTTGTCTTTAAGCTGTCTCTATATTGGAAGAAGTTTTAAAGGTTTCTTTCCAGAGCAATGTGACACTGTCGCGCGCTTCAACTAAATCTGGCTCATCACTTAATTGAATGCGCGTTTTATCGGCACCATCTAAGCGTAAACGATGCTGTCTTGCTCTTAACAAACGATATGCATCGCCAACTGCTTTGGCAATACCCGCTTGAATCAACCCTACCTCTGCAGCAATTCGCAATAAGGCAATATTGCCTAAGTTGCCAATTAGCTGTGGATATTGATGTGAATACGCCAGCACTAAAAACTGTACGATAAATTCGATATCAACCATGCCTCCAGCGTCATGCTTCAAATCAAAGTCAGACGTTGGATTGGGATGTCCTTCATGAACCTTTCGCCTCATGCCGACGATTTCTTTGCGAAGATGATCAACGTTACGCTGTTGACTCAAAACCTCACTACGAACGACATCAAACTCGCTGCCCACTGAGGTATTGCCTGCGGCAAAACGGGCGCGAGTGAGCGCCTGATGCTCCCAAACCCATGCTGCGTTATCACCTTCACGCATTTGATACTTTTTAAAGGCATCTACATTCGTCACCAAGAAACCTGCGGAGCCATTTGGACGTAGACGGGTATCGATTTCAAATAAGCTGCCAGTAGATGTGAATGCGGTTAACCAATTGATCATGCGCTTGGCGAGCAAGGCATACATTTCTTGAGCGTCATAGTCATTTTCTGCGGCTTGATATAAAAAGACCAAATCTAGATCTGAGGCATATCCAAGCTCCTTACCGCCCAATTTTCCGTAAGCAATGATTGCGAAGCTTGGGACTAAATTTTCAGGTAGACCAAACTTTTTAGCGACTATTGACCAGACGCGCTCGAAAGTAGCCTGCAGAATTAAATCAGCAAGTGCCGATAAATGATCGCTCACCTTTTCTACTGAAAGAGCTCGATCAACACCAATACCCAAATCTGCCAAAAGCGTAATGAATGTTTCGGTGTGATGAGTTACACGCAAAATGTCCATTGCCTGCTCTGATCCATCACCCTCGGCCATCACATCGTCTAGGCGCATATCCAGATTGGCTTTGACTTCCTTCCAATAATCTTCAGGGTGATCAATCAACGCTCTTTCAAGATGCGAATCAAGCAGATAATCGAGAAGATGTGGGTGAGAGATGAGATACTGCGCACCCCATTGAGAAGATTGCAACAAAGCCAAAACGTTCGATAACGCACCGGGGTACTCGGCCAATATCGATAAATAAGCACTTCTTCGAGCAATCGCTTCAAGCAAATCAAAGAAGCGTGACAAAGTCCGATCAGCATCTTCTGAGTTGCCTCCTTGGCTCTCGAGCATATTGGCAGCATTGCGCACCAAGTTATCAAAAATCAAACGGCTTTTCTCAGGCAACTGCTTTGCTTTGGCACTGACGATCCAAGCATTCCAACGAGCTAATGATTGCGGGAACAACCGAGCATCCGGTAACCAGCTTTCTTCAAGAGGTGCTAGGTCAAGCCGCGTCTCATCATCCAATAAAAACGCTTTTTCAAATAAGCGTGCCACATTGTTCTGATGCTTTTGTAACTCACTTAGGAAGCTGACCTCATCTTCAAAACCCATGGAGGCAGCTAGGCGAGCACGAATATCAACCTCATCTGGCAAGTAATGCGTTTGCTGGTCATCCCAAACCTGAATACGATGTTCTAAGCGCCTTAAAAATACGTAAGCACGCTCAAGTTGCAATACATCCTCTACCGGCAAGATGCCCTGTTGGCGAATTAAATCCAAAACCCGTAAGGTTGGACGCACTCTAAACCGAGGATCTGTGCCACCCCGCATCAACTGAAACATCTGCGCTAAGAACTCAATCTCACGAATTCCACCACGACCTAATTTAATGTCGTGCGAGCGTCCTTGATGCCCCGTTGAGCGCTTCTCTGCCTCTCGCTGAATTTGCGCATGTAAATCACGAATCGATGCAATTACTCCGTAATCCAAATGCCTGCGATACACAAACGGACGAATTAATTGCTCAAGACTTTTTTCACAATGAGCATAGTCTTTAGTTCCAGCCAATGGCGCGATCAATCTTCCTTTAATCCAAGCGTAACGCTCCCACTCCCTACCTTGAACTAATAAATACTCTTCCAGCATATCGAGACTACAAACTAGCGACCCCGAATCACCATTGGGTCGCAGACGCATATCCACCCGAAATACAAAGCCATTTGCATCATGTTCAGATAAGAACTTGATCAAACGCTTTCCCATGCGGGTGAACCACTCATGATTGGAGAGACTTTTTGGGCCATCCCTTGTCTCACCTTCATGCTCATACAAAAATATCAAGTCGATATCGGATGAAAGATTTAACTCAAGGCCTCCAAGTTTGCCCATACCCACGACCATCATCGGCATTTCAGAGTTGGTAGAGTCGCTCCAAGGCACCCCGAAGCGTGCCTGCAAATCCTGACGAATAAATGCCAATGCGCGCGCAACCGCTAATTCAGCAAAATGGCTCAGGCTATGAGTTACTTCTTTTAAGTCAGCCAATCCATTTAGATCGCGAAAAGCAAGCCACAACATTAATTGCTGGCGAGCCAAACGCAAGTCCGCCATAAATTTCGCCTCATCTTGCTCGACCTCTAGACCATCAGCTTTGCATGACTCTAAGAGGTCCTGAATTCCTTCTAAAGTGATTTCCCGAGACCCAATGGACTGCAACCAGTCGTGCCATTCAGGCTTGGCACTAAGCCAGCGGCGGGCGTAATTTGAGTGTTGCTCTAAAAACGCGATTTGTTTTAAAAAAGCATCCATTCCGCCATCTTAATCCTGACGAGCAAGTACACCACAGAAGCTTGGCGATGAAGCAAAGGCTGACGGATAATAGAGCCCATGCCGCAAAACTTTTTCCCACCCCGCTTAAAAGACCTATTAGCAAAAGGTCTTCAGAATTTGGGTAAAAATTGGCACAAACGCGCCCTTATATTGGCCGCTTCGCTAGCCGCTCTATTTGTGCTTGGACATCTTGCGGTTAGATTTGTGGTTTGGCCACAGATCGAAAAATCAAAATCCTCTGTTGAAAAGCTGATCGGCGCTCGAGTTGGCGTTAATGTATCCATCGATGATTTACGTGTTTCATGGACAGGCATCAGACCTGCTTTTGAAATTGACGGGCTACGTTTTACCGTCCCCGAGCGAATAAAGCCTTCTCTCTCAATCGAAAAAATTTATGGTCAGCTGAGTTGGAAGTCGTTCTACCATTTGCTGCCTTACTTTCATGAAATTCATTTTGAAGGCGCTGAAATTGATTTTCAAAGAAGTGCCAAGGGCATCATTACGATTGCAGGCATTCCGATAGATAGCAGTCCAAGTGACTACACAGCCCAGAACTGGTTATTCTCGCAAGATCTGATTGAGGCAAAACAAGTCAAACTCAATTGGGACGATAAGCTCAATCAAAAAACCCCAACCCTGATTGAGGTTCAAGAACTCTCCTTGACAAATGGCATCCGACAACACGCTGGCTCCCTCATAGTTACAACGCCGTGGAATCAAGGGCCCGCAGAAGTCAAAGTGAATTTTGCGCATCATCTTGGCGGAGAGACGGGCAATTGGCACGACTGGATCGGAAATGTTTCCTGGAGCATCACTAATCTCGATCTCAAAAAAATCGCCAATGAACTCCAACTCAAATTAAGCGCTCTAGAAGGTATATTGACCTCAAAGGGAAATTTGAAGATTGATAACGCCCATCCCGATGGCGGAGAATTTTTTGTTGCTGTTGATAATTTGGTGGTGCAATCCTCTAAAAGCGAGGATGCCATCGCGCTAGGTCGTTTAGAAGCAAACCTAGCTCAAGAAACCTCTGATGGCTTGATTGCGATTACCACCAAAACATTTGCTTGGCGCGAAATGGGTAGCTCAACATCTGCACCACTTGAAAATCTTAGCCCAATGACGTTCCGCTGGAAGCCACCTGGCGCTGACGGAGAAATTAAGGAGTTTGGTTTTTCATCGCCCAAGATTTCCGTAGAAGATGTTGCCTTATTTGCGCTTAACCTACCGCTTTCCAAAAAAGTACATCAGTGGATCAAAGCCTCGCAAGCTGAGGGTGAGCTAGAAGATGTTGATATTCAATGGGCGGAAAGTAAGTCGCCCCTCTCTGCCCTCAATATTCCAGGCGGCTGGTTTAAATCGAACAAGTTAGATTTCAACATTAGCGCAAAACTGATCAATCTCAGTTTTGTCGGCATCAATAAATCGATACCTTCTGTTTCAAATTTATCTGGCTTTGTTTCCAGCAATCAAAAAGAGGGAAGCTTTTCTGTCGACTCTCGAAATCTTGGTTTGGAGGTATATGACTTATTGGATGACCCCAAAATTCAACTAGACCGAGCAGTTGGTCAAATCGGTTGGTCTAAGCAAAGAGGAAATTGGGTCATTAGTACCAAAAAGCTCGCATTAAGCAATCCAGAAATTAGCACCAACCTCAGCATTAACTACAAGATTGGTAATGGCAAAGAACCAGACTACATGACCATGGATATGGGCTTTGATCAAGCTAATCTCAAAACAGCGTATCGCTATCTACCTGTGGGAATGGGAAAAGATGTAAGAACCTATCTCAGCAAAGCTTTTAATGTTGGTCTGATTCGAAAAGGGCAATTACATATCAAAGGCGATCCTAATCAAGCCCCTTTCTCAGACAAACAACAAGGCGAACTGACCTTAAATCTTCCGATCATTGGCGCATCTTTTAGTCCGGCACCATTCTTGCCTAGTAACCAAGGAACATGGTCAACATTCACAGGCGTTAATGGCAGTATCACAATGAACAATGCCTACTTCGCGGTAGATATTACAAAAGCGAACTACAAACAAGTTGGCTTGGACACTTTCCATGCTGAGATTCCGAATGTCAGCGCAAACCAATTAACACTAGCTGCTAATGGGAATGCAAGTGGAGATGCACCTCAACTGCTTGAATACTTTTACCAATCCCCCTCCGGCAAAAAACAAAGCAGTCTAGAACAAAACTTGCGTGTCACCGGACCAGTCAATTTAAATCTTGGCCTAAAAATACCTCTATCAGGCTCTGCCGACACCAATGTAGACTTGAAATTAAGCCTGCCAGGCAATCGTGCCCAATGGGCGGATCTTCCTCCATTTGAAAACCTAAAGGGCGTTATTCGGATTACCGAAGTTCATCCCGAGTTTGAGAATGTTTCAGCAAACTTCTTGGGGGGAGCAATCAATATCACAAGTACTGAAGATATCAAAGATAAGCAGCGCTTCAAAATTACCGGCGATATCCAATCTAAATTTATTCAAGACTATTTTGCAAACTCTTCTTCAGAGACGCAAGCATTTTTGAACAGCATGAGCGGCTCCATTAAATATGATGGGCTCATTGGATTTAACAAAGTAGGCAGCGATTCTAATGTGCAATTTGATCTTCGTAACTGGTCCATGAATGCTCCAGCACCTCTGAAGAAAACAAACGGCTCGGCAATGTCAGGTCAGGTCAACATCAAAACCTCAAACGATGTCAATAATGCAAATCGCATCAGTTGGTCTGGGAAGATTGGTGACCTTTATGCGCTTGAGGGTGCCGTGAGTCGTGACGCTCAATTGCGCTTTGGGCTTGGCATTGGTGCTTCAGCAAATTCTTCTCAACCAGGCTTTCATCTGAACATTGGAAGCAATCAACTGAATCTGGATGAGTGGCAGCGATTCTTGCAAGCAAATAAATCAAATCGCGCATCTGGTGACAAAGCCAGCTCCAGCACAATCAACACCCAAATCACAGCGCAAGTTAAAAAACTAACACTCTTTGATCGCCCTTGGCAAGATGTCAACTTATCGGCAAACAATAAAAGGAATTTCTGGGACTTGCGTATCAGTTCACCTCAGGCATCTGGACAAATTCAATATCAAGAGGCTCAGAAATCAGATACAAATGGACTCATTAGTGGCCAGTTCGCCAAATTAAAAATTACAGATATATCAACACCTCCGGAATCAGCAACAAAACAAGCCTCACCAGCCAAGAAAACATTAAGGCCTGAAGCGATCCCTAGTTTAGATATCGTGATCGATGATTTTTCTTGGGAAAAAGCGCATCTGGGTCAATTGAAGATCAAGTCAAATACAGTGGGTAACGTCTTAAAAATTGATTCAATTCAGACGAATAATCCTCAAGGAAGCTCAACCATTAGCGGGCAATGGGCTGGGGCAACAAAAAATACTCCGGACCATAGCACTCTCAATATTGAGATGTCTATAAAAGATGCTGGTCAAATCATTGCTCATTGGACACCCCAAAAATCTATTGAGGGTGGGCAAGGCAAGGTTAGTGCAAATGCTCAGTGGGATGGCTCGCCACTCGATCCTAAGTATGAAACACTGGTGGGTAAAGTCAGCTTGAACCTTGAAAAAGGTCGTCTCTTGGAAGTGAATACTAGCGGAGCTAAGCTATTAGATGTGCTTAGTCTTCAAAGCTTATTTCGATTTGCTACGCTTGATCTCAAAGGAAGTCTTGGAAATATCGTTACCAAAGGAACGCCTTTTAATAGCATTAGCAGTAACTTTGACATCAATAATGGCATCGCACAGACTCAGCAATTTAATATGAATTTAGACCAAGCCAATGTCGTGATGAGCGGTCAAATTAATATTCCAAAGCAAACACAGGATCTTCGTATCACGATCTTCCCAACAATCGATGCTACCGCTGGATCGCTAGCCGCTTTTGCAATCAACCCAATTGTTGGATTGGGCGCACTGGTTGGCCAATATCTCTTAACGAGTCAGATTAATCGCAGCTTGCAATCCGACTATTTAATTCAGGGCTCATGGGATGACCCAGAAGTGATTCCGCTTGATCAAAAAGGTCAGCCCGTTGACTCCAATACTTTAAATACGATTCGGAGTAAAAATTTGCTCATTGAACAGAGCAAGCCTAACGCCAATGGCGCTGCTAGCTCAACTCCAACGCCCATTCAAAAAAATACTTCCACTAAGTAGAACTTTCGTTTCTGATGAGCACAACAGCCAACTTAAAAATCGCATCTGTACAAATGGTTTCTACACCAGATCTTGAACAGAACTTAAGCACCGCCACTAGACTAACAAAAGAAGCTGCTAACGAAGGCGCTCAGCTGGTAGTGTTGCCAGAATATTTCTGCATGATGGGCTTAAAAGATACTGACAAGGTTCGTATCCGCGAACCACTGAATAGCGGCCCCATTCAAGATAAGCTTGCTCGCATTGCTCAGGAGAATCAAATTCATTTGGTCGCCGGCACCATTCCACTAGAGGCTAAAGATTCAAACAAAGTTTTAAATACGACTCTTGCTTTTGGTCCGAATGGCAAACAAATTAGTCGTTATGACAAGATTCATTTATTTGGTTTTCAAACCCCAAAAGAACGTTATCAAGAATCTGAAACTATTGAGGCTGGTGATACGCCTGGACTCTTGAAAATTCATGTAAATGATCAAGAGTGGGTATTTGGACTTAGTATTTGTTATGACATTCGCTTTCCTGAACTGTATCGAGCCATGGGCACTGTTGATTGCCACATTATTCCAGCCGCATTTACCTACACCACAGGTAAAGCGCACTGGGAAATCCTATTACGGGCCCGCGCTATTGAAAACCAAGCCTATGTCATTGCCTCAGCCCAAGGTGGCACCCACCTGAATCAACGTAAAACCTGGGGGCATAGCATGCTAATTGATCCATGGGGCACAGTATTAGCAGACCTTCCTGAGGGCGAAGGCTTTATCACGGGCGTCTTAAGCAAAGAAAAACTAAACGAGGTACGCTCTCAGTTACCAGCACTTGCGCATCGCAAGCTTTAACTGACAACACAAAACATGAACGCGCCTCAAGCATTATTCCCCGCCAATTGGACCAAGGCTAAAAGCCAAGCAGATCTTGTCAAACTCGCAAAATCCATCTTACTTGAACCAACAGGATTATCTGAACAAGACTTGCATCGCACATTTGGCAATATGTTTACCCATCATTTGGATGATGCAGATCTATATTTCCAACATACTCGTAGCGAAAGCTGGAGCCTTGAAGAAGGCATTGTTAAATCAGGCAGCTTTAATATTGATCAAGGCGTTGGTGTTCGATCCATCTACGGCGATAAAACTGCCTTTGCCTATTCCGATGAAATTAATCTAGAGGCACTGAATAAAGCAGCGAAGGCAACGCGGGTTATTGGACCCACTGGCGGCAAGCAGGCTATCGCTAGCAAAGTCTTTAATCCGCTATCCAATAAGTTATATGCAGACTTAAATCCGCTGGATTCATTAAAGCCTCAAGAAAAAATTGCATTATTGGAAAGCATAGAGCGTCGTGCAAAGGCGCGCGATCCACGCATCATTCAAGTAATGGCCAGTCTTGCAGGTGAATTTGATGTGGTACTCGTAGCAAGAGCTGATGGCTTATTAGCGGCCGATATTCGCCCACTGGTGCGTATTTCAGTTCATGTTATCGCCGAACAAAACGGTCGTCGTGAATCCGGATCATCCGGTGGTGGCGCACGTCACGACTACCTTTACTTTGATGCAGATCTCATCAACCGCTATGTTGATGAAGCAGTGGATGGCGCATTAATCAATTTAGAATCGCGCCCTGCGCCTGCCGGCCCTATGACAGTCGTAATGGGACCTGGTTGGCCTGGCGTACTTTTGCATGAAGCGGTTGGACATGGACTTGAGGGCGACTTCAATCGCAAAGGCTCATCCGCTTTTGCAGGATGTATCGGGCAACGAGTAGCAGCTAAAGGCGTGACGGTTGTTGATGACGGCACCCTATCTGGGCGCAGAGGGTCACTCAATATTGATGACGAAGGAACGCCTACACAATGCACTACCTTAATTGAAGATGGCATCTTGAAGGGATACATTCAAGATAGCTTGAATGCACGCCTCATGAAAATGCCACTCACCGGCAATGGTCGTCGCGAAAGTTTTGCATCGCTCCCAATGCCGCGCATGACAAATACCTACATGCTGGCCGGAAAAGATGATCCCGAAGAAATAGTGGCGAGCATCAAGCGCGGGCTATATGCAGTCAATTTTGGCGGAGGCCAGGTCGACATCACTAGTGGAAAATTTGTTTTCTCGGCGTCAGAAGCCTACTGGGTGGAGAATGGAAAAATTCAATATCCCGTCAAAGGCGCTACCATTATTGGTAGCGGCCCAGAGTCCTTAAAGCAGGTATCGATGATCGGAAACGACCTCAAACTTGACGGCGGAATTGGGGTATGCGGCAAGGAGGGACAAAGCGTTCCGGTTGGGGTTGGACAGCCAACTTTGCGGATTGATAGCCTTACCGTGGGCGGAACGGCCTGATTTTGTTCTAAATACGGCTTAAAATAGCCGTATGAGCCAACAAAATACAAACCCTACTAATTGGTACTCTGCCGTTGATAAAACGTCAGATACCGACGACCAACGCATTGCCACAATCTCTGTTCTGCCACCACCAGAGCATTTGATTCGCTTTTTCCCAATCTCGGGAACACCGACAGAAGCGTTGATCAGCAAAACACGTAAAAAAATTCGCGACATTATTCACGGCAAGGACGATCGCTTATTGGTGATCATTGGTCCTTGCTCTATTCATGATCCTCGCGCAGCATTGGAATATTGCCATCGCCTTTTAGCGGAACGCGCTCGATTCTCCGGCGAGCTGGAAATTGTAATGCGAGTGTACTTTGAAAAGCCTCGCACTACTGTTGGCTGGAAGGGCTTGATTAATGACCCATACCTTGATGAGTCATATCGCATTGAAGAAGGCCTGCGCCTAGCGCGTCAAGTGCTGATGGAAATTAACCGCGTCGGCATGCCAGCGGGCAGCGAATTCTTGGATGTTATCTCTCCGCAGTACATTGCTGACCTCATCTCATGGGGTGCAATCGGAGCGCGCACAACAGAAAGCCAAGTTCATCGCGAACTCGCTTCTGGACTATCTGCACCAATCGGGTTTAAGAATGGCACTGATGGCAATATCAAAATTGCTACCGATGCTATCCAAGCTGCGGGACGTCCACATCACTTCTTATCGGTTCACAAAAACGGTCAGGTATCCGTTGTAGAAACTAAGGGTAATAAGGATTGCCACGTAATTTTGCGCGGCGGCAAAGAACCTAACTATGAAGCCAAATTTGTTCAAGCAGCCTGCACTGAACTCGAGGCTGCCAAGCTTCCAGCTAGCTTGATGGTTGACTTATCTCATGCCAATTCCAGCAAGAAACATGAACGTCAAATCGTTGTAGCTGATGACATTGCCAAGCAAATTGAATCCGGCTCACATCAGATATTTGGTGTCATGGTTGAAAGTCATCTCAATGATGGGGCTCAAAAGTTCACACCAGGTAAAGACGATCCAAGCAAACTGGAATACGGCAGAAGTATTACGGATGCGTGTATTAACTGGGATGATTCAGTGCAAGTACTGGAACGACTTGCAGCCGCTGTTAAAAAGCGTAGAGCTAAGAAAAAATAAAAGCTTGAAGTTCTATTAAAAACGAAAAGAGACTGATTTATTTAGTCTCTTTTTTTTCATGCTTCCAGAGCACATCAGATCCGCCTGCGGCACGATTGAGAACTCGCGCCAAAACGAACAAGAGATCAGACAATCGATTGACATACTGTCGTGGAGCGTCATACAAAGGCTCATCCCAACCTAAACGTACGATTGATCGCTCTGCCCTTCTACATACTGTTCTACATACATGAGCTTGCGCAGCGGCACGCGTACCGCCAGGCAAAATAAATTCTGTTAAGGGTGGCAACTGCTGATTGTATTTTTCCAGCCACAGGTCCAATTGAGCCACATGTTCTGGATTGAGTAATTTGTAATTCGGAATGCAAAGTTCGCCACCCAAGTCAAACAAATCATGCTGAATCTGCAAAAACAGGGTTTTTAACTCTTCTGCAATGCTTGCAGGAAGTTCCTCTGTCATCAAAACGCCGATTTCGGAGTTAAGCTCGTCAACGTCACCCATCGCGCAGATGCGCAAATGATCCTTTTCAACGCGACTACCATCCCCGAGGCCGGTCATACCTGCATCACCGGTTCTAGTAGCGATTTTTGATAGTCGATTTCCCATAAGCTTAATTATAGGTAAATGGCTAAAATGAATGTCATGAATATGGTGACCCCGCCCCCCGATTTGGCCGCAATTAGCGCCCTTCAATCCAAACTGGTTTCGGCCTTGCGCCCTGTTCTTCCCGAACATGCCCTACTTTGGGAGCCCGAAGACACAATTCCCTATGAATGCGATGGTTTGGCAGCCTATCGCCGCATGCCATTAGCGGTTGCCCTTCCTGAGACCGAAGAGCAAGTAGCTCAAATTTTAAAGATTTGCTTTGCCATGGAAATTCCAGTTGTACCGCGCGGATCTGGCACAGGACTTTCTGGTGGCGCCATGCCACTCTCCCAAGGCTTGGTTCTATCACTAGCCAAGCTGAAGAAAATTTTAAGCATTGATCCATTCACTCGCACTGCGGTTGTCCAACCAGGCGTACGCAATCTTGCTATTTCTGAAGCAGTAAGTCATCTAGGTTTGTACTACGCACCAGATCCATCATCACAAATTGCATGTTCCATTGGCGGCAATGTGAATGAAAATTCTGGTGGTGTTCATTGCCTCAAGTATGGCCTCACACTACATAACGTCTTACGCATTCGTGGTGTTCTTATGAATGGTGAGATTGTCGAATTTGGAAGTCTGGCGCCAGATTCTCCAGGCCTTGATTTGCTTGCCATCATGATGGGTAGCGAAGGCATGCTCGCAGTAGTTACCGAAGTCACCGTAAAGCTCGTTGCTAAACCTAAATTAGCAAGAGTGATCATGGCGAGCTTTGATGACATTGAAAAAGGCGGCAATGCAGTTGCAGCCATCATCGCTGCGGGCATTATTCCTGCCGGCCTAGAAATGATGGATAAAGCCACAACCCGCGCCGTAGAAGAGTTCGTACATGCGGGCTATGACTTGGATGCGGAAGCGATTTTGCTGTGTGAGTCTGACGGCACACCCGAAGAAGTCGCCGAAGAAATTGAACGCATGACTCAAGTTCTAGAAAAGTCTGGCGCAAGTGGTATTCAGATCTCTAAAGATGAAGCTGAGCGTCTCAAGTTTTGGAGTGGTCGTAAAAATGCGTTCCCTGCTGCAGGTCGTTTAGCGCCTGATTACTACTGCATGGATGGGACTATTCCTCGTCGTCACATTGCTACTCTGCTCAAACGCATTCAGGGCATGGAAACCAAGTATGGTCTTGGCTGCTTGAACGTATTTCATGCGGGTGATGGCAATATGCATCCACTTATTTTGTTTAACGGCGCCGACCAGGATGAATGGCATCGCGCGGAAGAGTTCGGTACAGAGATTCTTGAAGCCTGCGTTGAACTTGGCGGAACCATTACTGGCGAACATGGTGTTGGAATTGAAAAAATTAATTCCATGTGCGTTCAATTTGGTGAAGGAGAACGCGAATCCTTCTGGGGTGTAAAGGCCGCTTTTGACCCAGAGAAATTACTGAACCCCGATAAAGCCATCCCCACTCTCAACCGCTGCGCTGAGTATGGACGTATGCATATTAGCAATGGCAAATTACCCCATCCAGAATTGGAGCGCTTCTAATGACTAACTCCAATGCACATAAGGTAGCGATTGACGCATTTCGCGAACAGATTCTGAATGCCGCCAAGAGCAAGACACCTCTCTCCATCGAGGGCGGTGGCACCAAATCTTGGTATGGCAATCCAAATCAATACGCGAAATTAAATACAGGCACCTACTCTGGAGTTTTGGAATACCAACCAGAAGAATTAGTTATTACCGCCTGCGCCGGCACCCCACTCAAAGAAATTGAAGCGGCCCTAAAAGAAAAAAATCAAGTGCTTGCTTTTGAACCACCTCATTTTGGCGAACAGGCAACTTTTGGTGGCGCAATCGCTGCAGGACTTGCTGGTCCAGGACGCATCAGCGTAGGCAATTTTCGTGACTTTGTTTTAGGCGCACGCATTCTCGATGGCAAAGGACAGGACTTATCCTTTGGCGGAAAGGTCATGAAAAACGTGGCTGGGTATGATGTCTCTCGTCTGCTACCTGGCTCCATGGGAACACTCTCATTATTACTTGAGGCATCAGTCAAAGTGTTGCCAAAGCCAGCTGCAACAGCAACGCTACGCTGTCGCATTAGCCAAGACAAAGCGCTAAAAATTCTGAATGAATGGGCAGGTCAACCACTTCCACTCTCTGCAAGCTGCTGGATTGGAAATGCTAATGGCGATGGTGAGTTAACAATTCGCTTAGCAGGTGCGGCAGCGGCAGTTAAGTCGGCTACCCCCCTCATGAGTGCTCAGGTTAATGCGCAAATCGTTTCACCAGATGAGGCTGAAGACTTTTGGGATCAGTTACGCGAACAGAGCCTCTCACCTTTCACTAGCCTCGGCGCTGATCAAACTCTATATCGCTTAGCTCTACCATCCGCCTGTGGTCCGTTAAACATTCCTGGAGCAGAAAATGATGTTGTTCTGGAATGGCATGGGCAACAACGCTGGATCAAAGCCCCTGGCGATCAAGCGACTTTTGACTCCATCAAAAAATTAGCAAATAGTCATGGTGGGCATGCGACCCGCTTTAAGCAAGGCTCCAATATCAATCCTGCATTTGAGCGCTTTACCCTATTAAGCGAGCAAGCCCACTCCAAAGCCCTTGAAGCAGTTCAAGCGCGCCTAAGATCTGCATTCGATCCTGCCGGCGTATTCGCGACTAAACGCCTTCCATAAGCGCACCTCTTTCGTTTTCATATGCAAACTCAACTAGCCCCCCAATTTGCCAATACACCCGAAGGTATTGAAGCCGCGCGCATCTTAGGCAAATGTGTTCATTGCGGCTTTTGTACCGCCACCTGCCCAACTTATCAGTTGCTCGGCGATGAATTAGATGGCCCACGTGGCCGCATCTACTTAATTAAACAGATTGCAGAAGGACAGGCGCCAACTGAAAAGACACGCTTGCACTTAGACCGCTGCTTAACTTGCCGCAATTGCGAAAGCACTTGCCCAAGCGGAGTTCAATACGGCAATCTAGTTGATATCGGACGCAAGTGGGCAGAAGAAAACACGCCTGCACGCCCAATTGGCGAACGCCTTACTCGCTGGGCTCTCAAAGAGGGTCTTACAAAACCAACTTTATTTAATTCAGCGATGACTTTAGGTCGCTTGGTTCGACCATTTATGCCAAGCGGCATTAAACGTAAGATTCCGCTGGTTAAAAATAAGGCGCTGGATCCGCAGATCAACCCTTTCGCCAGACCTAATGCACACCATACTCGTAAGATGCTCATTCTTGAGGGTTGCGTTCAGCCTGGCATGCTTCCCAATATCAATTCTGCTGCCGCGAGAGTGCTAGACGCACTCAAAATCCAACTTGTCAGCGCCCCGAGTGCTACCTGCTGTGGCGCACTTCGTTATCACCTTAATGATCAAGCGGGTGGTCTAGATAACGTTAAACAAAATATTGATGCTTGGTGGCCGATGGTGGAAAGTGGCGTTGAGGCCATCATCATGACAGCCTCTGGTTGTGGCGTCATGGTAAAAGACTACGGACATTTATTGGCCAATGACCCTGCTTATGCCGCTAAGGCCAAGAAAATTTCAGAGATCACAAAAGATATTTCCGAAGTCATGGCGAGCTTACAAAATGAACTTGTCGCATTAATCGGCACCGATCAAAAGCCAGGAGTGGTGTATCACCCACCTTGCACCTTGCAGCATGGCCAACAAATTCGAGGCAAGGTTGAAGGCCTGCTTGGTAGCTTAGGCATTGGCGTTCGCCTATGCAATGACAGTCATCTCTGCTGTGGCTCTGCTGGCACTTACTCAGTGACTCAGCCTGAACTTTCTGAACAATTGCGCAAAAATAAATTAAAGAATTTGACGGTCGCCTGCGAAGAGTCCGGTGCAGATGTCATTGTTTCCGGAAACATTGGCTGCATCACCCATCTACAGCAGGACGAAAAGCCTGTTTTGCATTGGATCGAGATCGTTGATCAACTCATTAGCCAGCAAGCACGGAGCAAATGAACTCAATCGTTGTCAATCTGACTCAGGTTAAGGAGCGCATTGAGCTTGCAGCTTTAGCAGCAAAACGCGAACCCGAAGAGATTGAGCTGCTAGCGGTCAGCAAGACATTTCCTGCTAGCGCGATTGAGGAAGCTATGCACGCAGGCCAATCGGCTTTCGGTGAAAACTACGTACAAGAAGCAGTTGAAAAGATTACTCAGCTTGAAAAACTACGCCCTTGGTTGGTGTGGCACTTCATCGGCCCACTTCAAAGCAATAAAACCCGTGATGTTGCCGAGCATTTCGACTGGATTCATAGCGTTGACCGACTGAAGATTGCTGAGCGCCTCTCGACTCAGCGAGGTGAGTTTCCAAGCTTGCCAGAACTACAAGTCTGCATACAAGTCAACGTTAGCGAAGAAGAAAGCAAAAGTGGCGTATCGCTCTCAAATGCTTTAGAGCTCTGTGATGCCGTGAGCAAACTTCCGAATATCGTTCTTCGTGGTCTTATGGCGATTCCGGAGCCAACTTCAGACCCACTAAAGCAGCGCCAAGCGTTTGCGGCAGTGCGTGACTGCTTTAAGCAAATTCAATCAAGTCGATTAGTCGATCCAGATTACCAATTCTTCGACACCCTATCCATGGGCATGTCAGACGACCTTGAGGCCGCCATTGCGGAAGGAAGTACGATGGTTCGAATAGGAACCGCTATTTTTGGGAAGCGCGATAAGATTACAAAATGAGTCAACAAAATACCAATCAAAACAACAACAACGCACACATCACCTTTATTGGTGGCGGGAATATGGGTCGTGCCTTAATTAGCGGCTTATTGGCGAATGGATTTGAACCCAATCAAATTTCTGTAGTGGAAGCGAATGCAACTACCGCCCTCAAGCTTTATGAAGATTTTGGTGTTCAAGGCATTGGCGCACTCGAGCAAATTGCGTTTGACTTCACCAAGAATAACGTAGTGGTAATGGCAATCAAACCGCAAGACTTTAATGTTGTTGCTAAAGAACTTGCATCCAAACTCAAACACGCTAGTGCGCCAGGTCCATTGATCTTAAGTATCGCTGCTGGCATTCGACTCAAGGATATGAGTCGCTGGCTAGATCACACACGTTGCGTGCGAGCCATGCCAAATACACCTGCCTTGATCGGCAAAGGCATTACTGGATTATTCGCTGATGTAGCCGTCAATGCATCAGATCGCACTCTTGCGCAAACCATTTGTACAGCAGTAGGTCAAACGGTTTGGGTATCCGATGAAAAACTGATGGATGCCGTAACTGCAGTCTCTGGCAGCGGCCCTGCTTATGTTTTCGCTTTCTTAGAAGCAATGCAATCTGCTGGTGAAAAGTTAGGCTTGGATGCTAAGACGGCTCGTCAATTAGCCTATGCCACGCTAGAAGGAGCTACTCAGCTAGCTCATAACTCTGATGAACATGCAGGGGTTTTACGCGAGCGCGTTACTTCCAAAGGCGGCACTACCGCTGCAGCTCTAGATGTTATGAAACAACATGGCTGGCATGAAATCTTAGAAAAAGCGATTGATGCGGCTAGTCAACGCGGCAAAACGATGGGTGATGAACTAGGGCAGCACTAATTGATGCTCAAGCCGAGCACAATGCCCAGAAATAAAAATCCGCCCAACCAATTGTTATGACGAAAAGCGAGGAAACACTCCTCGCGCTTTCGGGTTGAAACCAGTTGCATGTGATAAATGGCGCAAGCTAGAGCCATAAACCAACCCACTAAAAAGTAATTACTCAAATCTGCTAATTGCGCAACCCACAACTGGGTAATTAACAAGATGCCATAACAAATACCGATTGCGGCAACATCGTGCTTTCCAAATGTAATCGCTGAAGTGCGCAATCCTAGACGGAGATCATCTTCTCGGTCCACCATGGCATAGGCGGTGTCATAGGCAATCGCCCAAAAAATATTCCCCACAAACAAAACCCATGCTTCTAAAGGAATAAAGTCCAAGACGGCGGCATACGCCATAGGGATGCCAAATCCAAAAGCAATACCAAGAACCGCTTGGGGCATTGCAAAAAAGCGTTTCGTAAATGGGTAAATAAAAGCAACCAGCAACGCAAGTACAGAGAGTTGCTTAGTAAAAGCATTGAGGGGTTGAATTAATAAAAATGCAATCAATGCCAAGGCAAGGGCAACGGCCACAGCTTCTTTTCCTGAAATCTTTCCACTCGTTACTGGGCGATCTTTGGTTCTTTGCACGTGGCGATCAAAGTCACGATCTGCATAATCATTCATAGCGCAACCAGCGCTACGCATCAAAAAAGTACCGACTACAAAAATAAACAGGATATTGAGGTCAGGTATTCCTGAGCTAGCTAGCCATAGAGCCCAAAGGGTTGGCCACAATAACAAAAGGGTGCCAATTGGCTTATCCAAGCGGATTAGATAGGCATAGGCTTGTAGTCGTTCAAGAAAAGACATATCCAGAATTATGCCTTCAGAAATTCAGCTCGAGAACCAAGCCAACGCTCCAAGTGACGCTCAACAATATCGGCATGGTCTGCTAACAAACGTTCTGCTGCCTTTTGCGCCAACTCAATTAACCAAGCATCCCGCTGCAGGTCAACAAAGCGCAACATGGCATCTCCTGATTGCTTGGCACCTAGGAGCTCTCCGGGGCCGCGCAAAGATAAATCGCGCTCCGCAATCACGAACCCATCAGATGTTTCGCGCAAAGTCTGCAAACGCTCTTTGGCAGCCATTGATAATGGTTCTGCGTACATCAAAATGCATACCGAATCGGCTGACCCACGACCAACGCGACCTCTTAGCTGATGAATTTGAGCGTATCCAAATCGTTCAGCATGTTCAATCACCATTAATGCCGCATTAGGCACATCAACACCCACTTCGATCACTGTGGTTGCAACTAATAACTGAATTTCATTAGCCTTAAATGCTGCCATCACCGCAGCCTTCTCATCAGCTTTTAGGCGCCCATGAACTAGGCCCACCTTAAATTCCGGTAAGGCCTTAGTAAGCTCTTCGAAGCTCTCAACAGCAGTCTGCAACTGTAGCGCTTCAGATTCCTCAATCAGAGGACATACCCAATAAGCTTGCAAGCCTTTTGAAAGCCAGCTTTGCAAACCATGAACTACCTCTTCCCTTCGGCTTGCTTTCACCACCTTAGTGGCAATTGGCTTACGCCCTGGGGGTAATTCATCAATTACTGAAACATCTAAATCAGCGTAATACGTCATCGCCAAAGTTCGTGGAATTGGCGTTGCCGACATCATGAGTTGATGGCAGTAAAACAATTCTGAGCCAACTCTCTGCTGAATCTCCAAACGTTGACGAACACCGAATCGATGTTGCTCATCAATTACGGCCAAACCCAATTTAGCAAAGTGCACATTCTCTTGAATCAAGGCGTGAGTGCCAACGACAAGTTGAGCAACACCACTTTCAATTAACTCTTGCGCTAATTTCTTTTCTTTAGCTTTCAAGCTTCCAGATAGCCATGCAATTTGCACCCCTAGAGGCTCAAACCATTCCTTCATTTTGAGGTAATGTTGCTCAGCCAATATCTCAGTAGGCGCCATGATTGCCGCCTGATAACCATGATCTATTACCCGCGCTGCCGCTAAAGCCGCAATCACGGTCTTACCACTACCTACATCTCCCTGCAATAAGCGATTCATTGGGAATGAATGCGATAAGTCTTCTCCAATTTCATCCCAAACGCGAGACTGTGCATCAGTTAATTGGAATGGCAGGGCTTTTACTAAGCCTTCTTCAAGGCTTGCAGTGAGTTCATCATTTTTGTTGAAGCTTGGCGCATGTCGCTCTCGACGAATCGCATGCGCGCGTTTTAATGAAATCTGTTGCGCTAGCAATTCCTCAAACTGAACACGACGCCATGCAGGATGCGTGCGGTCTAACAATGCTTGCGTGTCTGCGTCAGCTGGTGGTTGATGAAGATAGGTAATGGCAGATTGCAAACTAGGCCATTCATTGCTTGGCAATAACTGATTCATCAATGAGCTTGGTAAAAACTCTGCCAAGCTATCTTTCAGGCTTGGGTCTCGTAATGCCTGAGTCACTGCCTTACGAATTGCCGCCTGAGAAACGCCTGCACTTGCTGGATAGACTGGGGTCAAGCTAGTTGGCAAGGGTGCATCAGGCGTAACAGCGCGCACGGTTGGGTGAACCATTTCCGAGCCCTGAAACCCTTCACGCACTTCTCCGCGTACTCGAATGTGAGCACCAACAGTCATTTGCTTTTGCTGACTTGGATAGAAATTCAGAAAACGCAAATTCAGGGTTTCTATTTGATCTTCAATGGTGACAACCATCTGCCTTCTCGGCCTAAACAAAACCTGGTTCCGAATTACTACGCCCTGAGTCTGAACTGATTTAAATCGCCCCTGAACCAGAGCCTCACCAATCGAAAGTAATTCCGTCTCATCTTCGTAACGAGAAGGAAGATGCAAAGCAAGGGCCATTGGGCTATCTAAACCCATTTTTTGGAGTGTGTTTGGCGCTTGTTTGGTAGTCATCGTTAAAATCTAATACCTGATGGTAATGCTATGCAACTCTCCGACTTTAATTACGAACTCCCACCCGAACTAATCGCCCAGCATCCATTGGCGAATAGAACCGATAGCCGTCTCCTGGAGCTTAAGGCAAATGGGGGTGAGCGTGCTCAATTCATAGATCGACAGTTTAAGGACATCCTTAGCCTTGTCAGCCCAGGGGACTTATTAGTCTTTAATGACACTAAAGTTATTCCGGCCAGACTGCATGGCAAAAAGGACACTGGTGGGAATATTGAACTGCTGATCGAACGCATTAGCGGTGATCAACAAGCTTGGGTCCAAATCAGGGCATCAAGAGTGCCCAAGACCGGTGGAATTATTCATATTCACAACGCTGCCGGCGAATCTTTTCCAGCAGAAATGATTGGTCACGATGGGCGATTCTACGAAGTTCGCTTCCCAGAAAATATTTTCTCTTTGCTTGAGCGCTTTGGTGAATTGCCTTTACCGCCCTACATTGAGCACCAACCCGATGGTAACGATGCGCAGCGCTATCAAACAGTAGTTGCTAAAAATCCGGGCGCAGTAGCGGCGCCTACTGCCGGTCTTCACTTTGATGAAGCTATATTGAAACAACTCGGTGAGTTAGGCGTTAATCAGGCTCCCGTTACTCTGCATGTTGGTGCAGGCACCTTTACACCCGTACGCGAAGAAGACTTATCTAAGCATCAAATGCATTATGAGTGGTTCTCTATTCCAGACTCAACGCTGGAGGCAATTCATAAAACGCACCAAGCAGGAAAGCGGGTCATTGCTGTTGGCACTACCAGCTTGCGCGCCTTGGAGAGTCAAGCCATTAGCCAGAAAAGTAGCGGCGAGACCAATCTTTTTATTACGCCTGGATTTCAATTTAAAACGGTAGATTGTTTGTTAACCAACTTTCATCTGCCAAAATCTACCTTATTGATGTTGGTGAGCGCTTTTGCAGGCATGGATAATATTCATGCTGCTTATCAACATGCTATTGATCAAAAATATCGCTTCTTTAGTTATGGAGACGCGATGTTTTTAAGCCGACTCGGAAACCCATCATGACCAAACCCGTAAATTTTTCTATTTTGGCGAAAGACTCTGAAAGTCCAGCGCGCCTTGGTCAACTCGATCTTCCGCATGGTAGCGTGCAAACACCTATCTTTATGCCAGTGGGAACCTACGGCACGGTGAAGGCAATGACACCGCGCGACCTCAATGAAGCAAAAGCACAAATCATCTTGGGTAACACTTTTCACCTTTGGCTTAGACCAGGTTTAGATGTCATCAAAAAACATGGTGGCTTACATCGCTTTATGGGCTGGGATAAACCTATCCTCACGGATTCAGGTGGCTTTCAGGTTTTTAGTTTGGGGGCGCTACGAAAAATTTCTGAAGAAGGCGTTACTTTTGCCTCACCCATTAATGGCGACAAACTCTTTATGTCGCCCGAGGTTTCAATGGAAATCCAGGCGGTACTCAATAGCGACATTGCGATGCAATTCGACGAGTGCACCCCTTATGAAACCAAGGGTCAAGCTACCAGTGAAAAAACTGCGCGCGCCTCGCTCGAAATGTCTTTACGTTGGGGGGATCGCTCATTAAAACGCTTTCGCGAACTCAATACTGGCAATGGACTCTTCGGCATTGTTCAGGGCGGCATGTTTGAAAACCTTCGCGAGTTTTCCTTGGATGCAGTGAGTCAACAAGGCTTTGATGGCATTGCCATTGGCGGCTTATCCGTTGGGGAGCCAAAGCCGGAGTTTGAGCGTATTTTGAATTTCACGGCGCCAAAATTACCTGAGCACATGCCACATTACCTCATGGGTGTAGGTACTCCGGAGGATCTCATTCTGGGAGTAAGTCTAGGAATCGACATGTTCGACTGCGTCATGCCAACTCGAAATGCGCGCAATGGTTGGCTCTTTACTCGCTTTGGTGATTTGAAACTGCGTAATTCTGGCTACAAAGATGATGACCGTCCATTGGACCCAACTTGCGCTTGCTATACCTGTCAAAATTTCACAAGGTCATACTTAAACCACCTCCAAAAAGCCAACGAAATTCTTGGCTCTCAACTGAATACCATCCATAACCTCTCTTACTACTTGCAGCTAATGACCGAGGTTAGGGAGGCCTTAAGCAAGGATCGTTTTAGCGCCTATCGCGAGGAATTCCATGCCAATCGCCAGCGGGGCGTAGAGCCAGGGCAGAATTAATCCCCTCCGGGGGCAATAAACCCCTTCAAATCACCTCCAAAGCCCCATACAGTTTAGAATTGCGGGTTACGGCTTTTTCTTAAAAGCTGAAAAATAAAGCAGTTTCCAATTGGCCATTAACGGAGGTTTGATATGTGGATTAGTAACGCTTTTGCCCAGGCTCCAGCCGCGGGCGCAGATGCAGGTGGCTTGATGAGCTTCCTCCCCTTAATCTTGATGTTCGCAGTTTTGTACTTCATCATGATTCGTCCACAAATGAAGCGTCAAAAAGAAACTAAAGCGATGCTCGAAGCGCTTGCAGTAGGCGATGAAGTGGTTACTGTTGGCGGCATTATGGGCAAAGTAACCGCATTGAAAGATCAAGTGGTTACTGTTGAAATTTCTGCTGGGACAGAAGTGCAATTGCAAAAAGGCGCTATCACCACTGTATTGCCAAAAGGCACATTGAAGTCCGCTTAATTTTTTATTAAAAGTATCTCGACATGAATCGCTATCCTCTCTGGAAATATTTAGTCATTGCCATTGCTTTACTAATTGGCGGACTGTATTCCTTACCCAATTTCTATGGAGAGGCTCCAGCGGTTCAAGTCTCATCTGCTAAACCAACCATTAAAGTTAATTTAGCAACGCAATCTCGTGTTGAGAAAATTCTGGCTGATGCCAGCATTGACAACACTGGAGTATTTTTTGAGGCAGCCGGCAATGTTGGCTCTATCAAAATTCGCTTTAACAATACCGACATTCAGTTACGCGCTCGCGATCTCTTGCAGCAAAAACTGAACACCGATCAAAATGATCCTAACTACACTGTAGCCCTTAATCTACTATCCAATACGCCTGGCTGGCTCAATGCAATTAATGCCCTGCCAATGCCATTAGGCCTAGATTTACGCGGTGGCGTCTACTTCCTTTTGCAAGTAGACATGAAGGGTGCAGTACAGAAGAAAGTAACCTCATTGGCTACAGATATTCGCAGCCAATTGCGTGATAAAAATATTCGCCATCAAGGTATTGATCGTGGAACAGATTCAATCGCAATCAATTTTGGTAGTAGCGATGAAGCTGAAACTGCGCGCTCACTTCTCAATACTTCCCAACCTGATCTCACTTGGTTGGTTAAAGCAAATAGTAGCACTTCAAAACTATTGGGTGAATTCAAACCAAAAGCATTGAAAGACATTCAGGACAATGCGGTAAAACAAAACATCATCACCCTGAATAAGCGTGTAAATGAATTAGCAGTTAAAGAACCAGTAATCCAACAGCAAGGCGCTGAGCGCATTGTGGTTCAACTTCCAGGCGTGCAAGACACTGCGCGTGCCAAAGACATCATTGGTCGCACTGCAACCTTGGAATCACGCCTAGCGGATCCATTGGTATCCACCATTGGGGTTGGCGAAACACCACCTCCCAGTATGGATACTTTCCGCTTTGGTGAAAACCGTTTAGGCGTATTTAAAAAATCAGTCATTTTTAGCGGTGATCGCATTACCGATGCAAGTGCTGGCTTTGATCAAAACCAACGACCTGCAGTAAACATTTCTTTGGATGCCGCTGGTGGTCGTGTCATGCAAGAAGTAACCCGCGAAAATATTGGTAAGCCAATGGGCATGATTTTGTTTGAAAAAGGTAAGGGCGAAGTTCTCACGATTGCCACGATTCAAGGCGAATTCGGCTCTAAGTTTCAGATTACCGGTCAACCAACTACCGAGAGCGCCAATGACTTAGCCCTCTTATTGCGTGCCGGATCCCTTGCGGCACCAATGGAAATTATTGAAGAGCGCACGATTGGACCTAGCTTGGGCGCAGAAAATATTGAAAAAGGGTTTAAATCTCTATTAATTGGCTTTTCTGCAATTGCGATTTTCATGATGGCTTACTACATGCTATTTGGAACTTTCTCCGTTGTAGCTCTAGCGGTTAACCTGCTCTTATTAATTTCAGTGTTGTCCATGTTGCAGGCAACACTCACCCTTCCAGGCATTGCCGCTATGGCTTTAGCACTTGGTATGGCGATTGACTCCAATGTTTTGATTAATGAACGTATTCGCGAAGAGCTACGCAATGGCTCCTCACCTCAAACTGCGATTGCAATTGGTTTCGATAAAGCTTGGGCAACCATCTTGGACTCTAACGTCACCACCTTAATCGCCGGCCTTGCTCTGTTAGCTTTTGGATCTGGTCCGATTAAAGGCTTTGCCGTTGTGCACTGTCTTGGTATTTTGACTTCGATGTTCTCTGCAGTCTTCTTCTCACGTGGTCTGGTTAATCTCTGGTACGGCAGACATAAGAAAATTCAGAAGCTCGCTATTGGCCAAGTTTGGCGCCCACAGGAGAAATAAGCCATGGAATTTTTTCGCATAAAAAAAGATATTCCATTCATGCGCCATGCATTGGTGCTCAATGCGATTTCTTTAATTACTTTTTTAGCGGCAGTTTTTTTCCTGTGGCATAACGGCCTACACCTCTCGATTGAATTTACTGGCGGTACCGTCATGGAGGTTACGTACCCCCAGACTGCCCCACTTGACTCCATTCGCGCCAAAGTAGAAAAGCTTGGCTATGCGGATACACAAATTCAGAACTTTGGTAGCTCACGCGATGTAATGATTCGCCTGCCTTTGCAAAAAGACGCTGAAGGTAAGCTCATTTCTTCTGCGGATCAAAGCAATGCAGTAATGCAAGCGCTTGATCCTGCTAGCTCAGGCGTCAAGCTACAGCGCGTTGAGTTCGTTGGTCCGCAAGTTGGTCAAGAGCTAGCGATTGATGGTTTAAAAGCCTTGGTATTTGTGATTATCGGCATTGTGCTTTACCTCTCCTTCCGCTTTGAGTGGAAATTTGCTCTCGCCGGCATCATTGCGAACTTGCATGACGTTGTCATCATTCTTGGCTTCTTTGCTTTTTTCCACTGGGAATTCTCGCTTTCAGTATTGGCAGCGGTATTAGCAGTCCTTGGCTACTCTGTAAACGAATCCGTGGTGATCTTTGACCGTATTCGCGAAAACTTCCGCAAGTACCGCAAGATGAATACTCGCGAGATTATTGATAACGCGATTACCAGCACCATTAGCCGTACCGTAATCACCCACGGCAGTACTGAAATGATGGTTCTAGCAATGCTGATCTTTGGTGGTCCAACCCTGTTTTATTTTGCCTTGGCACTCACCATCGGTATTTTGTTTGGTATTTACTCTTCTGTTTTCGTGGCGGCCGCATTAGCGATGTGGCTAGGTGTAACTCGCGAAGATCTGGTTAAGGGCGACAAGAAGCCTGACGATAATGCTCGCAATGAAGATCCAAACTACGGGGCTCGTGTTTAACCAAAAGGTTAAACAGACAGATTTAACTAACTGGTAATTTGCCGATCAAGGGCAGCTAAGATATTTTTAGTTGCCCCTTGATGTTCAACAGCATATGCTTTAGCTGCTACTGCCATCTTAGCGAGCTCAGCAGAATGCAAAAGCAATTCTTTTAACGACTCCGTTAAAGCCATAGTCTGCCCAAACAGTAATTCGCCGCTAACTCGTTTCGCCGCCCCAATCGCAATCGCATCAAGAGCTGCTTGCTGAAAATTGTAAGTATGTTCACCAAGCAAGACGGGGCAACCTGCGGCACAGGCCTCAATTAAATTCTGCCCCCCAAAAGGCAATAGGCTACCGCCCATCACCACGAGATCTGATGCGCTGTAATACATAGGCATCTCGCCCATTGAATCACCCAAAACTACATCGATCCCAGCAAAATCGCCCAAAGCATTCGCAAACTTAGAGCGAGCCTGAAACTTCAAGCCGGCATTGCGAATGTGATTCGCCACTTCTGTAAAACGCTCAGGATGTCTTGGGACTATGCACAGTAGTGGCGAGTTTTGTAATGTCTTTTGAAAGGCATGATCGAGTAGCAAATCTTTCCAGGCCTTGAGAATAATTTCTTCTTCACCATCGCGCGTACTCGCAGCGCAAACCATCAATCGTCCACCTACCTGTAAATCTTGCTGCCATTGCTTACCTTGGGCTACCAACTTGAAATCTAAAGGGACATCAAACTTGAGATTACCCGTAATCTGAACCTTATTCACGCCAAGACTACGATAACGCTGCGCATCAAATTCGGTTTGCGCCAAAATACCTGCAAAGGCCTGAAATAATGCTCGACCAGCATTGCCGAAACGATTAACCCGACGCGCACTTCTTTCAGATAGTCGGGCATTAATTAAAAACAAAGGCAATCCAATTTCTTTACAACGAAACACAATCGTAGGCCAAGCTTCAGTTTCCATGAAAAGACCAAACTTTGGCTTGAAGGTCTTCAAAAAATGTCCGACAGACCAACACAAGTCATAAGGCAAATACACCTGACGAATCTGCCCACTAGCAATCGCATTGGCAAAAAGCTGCTTACCTGTTCTGCGACCATTAAGAGTCATATGCGTTAGCAATATAGACTCGCCACGCGCCAAATAGGCTTCGATGAGAGGCTGGGCTGCGCGCGTTTCGCCAACAGATACTGCGTGTATCCAAATATAGCCTTTTGAAATAGGTTTCTCATACCCAAAACCAAGACGTTCAGGAATGTGGTGTAAGTACGCAAAGGAGTGCCTCGCGCGCCAGGCTAAACGCACAAATGCTAGCGGCAAAAGTAAATGCCACAGCAGTTGATATACAGCAAACCAGAACCGAGGACGCGCCCCGTATTCTGAGCTCGAGTTCACACTCACTTTTTGAGACGTTCGGTCAACTCGACCGCCTTACCTAAATACGTAGATGGAGTCATTTCTAGCAAGCGTGCTTTAGCATCTTCCGGAATCTTCAATCCACGAACAAAGTTTTGCAAATCAGCTTGATTGATGCCTTTACCGCGGGTAAGTTCTTTCAATTGCTCATAGGGATTTTCAATACCATATCGACGCATCACTGTTTGCACTGGCTCCGCCAAAACTTCCCAGCACTCATCGAGGTCAGCAGCAATAGCAGCATGATTTACTTCTAGTTTGCCAAGACCGCGTAAAGCGCTGTCATACGCCAATACGCTGTGACCAAAGGCTGGCCCCAAATTACGCAAAACAGTAGAGTCGGTTAAGTCACGCTGCCAACGAGAGACAGGCAACTTTTCAGCGAGATGGCGCAACAAGGCATTAGCGACACCTAAATTTCCTTCGGAGTTTTCAAAGTCAATCGGGTTTACTTTATGAGGCATCGTAGATGAACCAATCTCGCCCGCTTTGGTGCGCTGCTTAAAGTAGCCCACAGAGATGTATGCCCAGAAATCACGATCCATATCCAATAAAATCGTATTGGCTCTAGCAATAGCATCAAACAATTGCGCCATGCCATCGTGAGGTTCAATTTGAATGGTATATGGATTAAAAGTTAGACCTAAGCGCTTTTCCACCACATTCTTCGAAAAGCTCTCCCAATCAAAATCAGGATATGCAGATAAGTGGGCGTTGTAGTTACCAACCGCACCATTCATCTTTCCAAGCAATGGCACGGTGGCGATTGATTCAATAGCGCGCTCTAGACGCTTTGCAATGTTCGCAATCTCTTTACCGAGAGTGCTAGGTGAAGCAGGTTGACCATGGGTGCGTGAAAGCAAAGGCACTTTTGCATGCTCAATAGCCAAGTCCGTTAAAACAGAGAGTACTTTGCGAAGTTGCGGCAACAATACTTCATCGCGTGCGCCACGTAACATCAATCCGTGGGAAGTATTGTTGATGTCTTCAGATGTACAAGCGAAATGGATGAACTCGCTGGCTTTTAATAAATCAGGTCGATTAGCAACTTTTTCTTTTAAGAAATATTCCACAGCCTTCACATCATGATTGGTGACCGCTTCAATATCTTTAATACGTTGCGCATCTGCATCAGAAAAATTCTCGGGCAGCGACAGCAAAAAAGCTTCATCGGCAGCATTGATTTTTGGCACATCAGGCAGACCAGCAGCAGCCAAAGCGAGTAACCAATGAATTTCCACAAAAACGCGCTGGCGCATAAAAGCTGCCTCGGATAACCATGGGCGCAATGCGTCCAGTTTTCCGGCATAACGACCATCTAAGGGGGAAAGGGCATTTAAGGTTGAAAGCGGCTGACTCACGGGCATTGCCTTTGCTGGGAATATGTCAATAAAACCTAATTTTAATGCGTTCCGCCCTCGAGCAATCCAAGGTTGAGATGGCTATACTGAGCCCTATGAAACTCATTTACTCCCCTACCAGCCCCTATGTTCGTAAAGTCAGGATCGTATTCCTGGAGAAAAAGGTCGATATTGACCTTGAAACTAACAGTGTTTGGGCCGCAGACACCAATATCGCCACCTACAACCCCCTAGGTAAGGTTCCATGCCTCGTTTTGGATGACGGGGAAGCCATTCAGGACTCTCGCGTAATTGCTGAATATGCGGATGCTTTGAGCCCTGTGAGCAAACTCATTCCAGCCGATCATCGTGAGCGCGCTACCGTGAAAACTTGGGAAGCATTGGCCGATGGATTAGTGGATGCCAGCATTTTGGCGCGCCTGGAAAAAACTTGGCGCCCAGCAAATGAGCAAAGCCAAGCTTGGGTTGATCGTCAAATTGGAAAAGTGAATGCCGCACTTCGCCAAATGTCAGAACAACTTGGTGAGAATGCCTGGTGCTTTGGAAATCAAATAACCCTAGCTGATATTGCAGTGGGTTGTGCCCTTGGTTATTTAGCGTTTCGCTTTCCAGAAATTCAATGGCAAAGCCAGTATCCAAACTTAGATCGTTTGTACCAAAAATTATTACAGCGTCCTTCGTTTAAAGAAACTGAGCCGCCAACAACTTAATTTTGGAATTGATGTTTGGAGTTAGGCGGAAATAATTCCGCCACCCAAACAAATATCACCGTCATACAAAACGGCGGATTGCCCAGGGGTTACTGCCCATTGAGGCTCAGGAAAATCTAAACTGAAGTCTTGTGATGAATTGCCTGCATTTAGAACACAAGCAGAGTCAGCTTGTCGATATCGTGTTTTAGCCGAGTAAGAACCAGATGCGGGTGCGCTTCCAGAAATCCAACTAGCATCCATCGCTTCAAGCCGCTCCGCCAATAGCCATGGGTGTTCGTGGCCCTGCACCACATATAAAGTGTTGTTTGCCACGTCCTTACGAGCAACGTACCACGCATCACCATTGCCATCCTGACTTCCACCCAAGCCAATTCCCTTGCGCTGCCCCAAGGTGAAAAAAGCTAAGCCCATGTGCTCACCAACAACCTTGCCTTCAGGGGTTTTAATTGGTCCAGGTATGCGTGGCAAATAACGATTTAAAAATTCTCTAAACGGTCTCTCACCAATAAAACAAATGCCAGTGGAATCTTTTTTCTTGGCGTTATGCAAGCCAATTTTTTCAGCGATAGTACGTACTTCCGTTTTAGGAATTTCGCCCAATGGAAATAAAACGTTTGCTAATTGCTGTTGTGTCAAGCGGTGCAAAAAATAACTTTGATCTTTAGTGGCATCTAAAGCTTTCAAAAGCTGCACCCTGCCACCTTCATGTCGCACTCTAGCGTAATGGCCGGTAGCAATCGCATCAGCACCCAAACTCATGGCATGGTCTAAAAACGCCTTGAACTTAATTTCGGCATTACATAAGACATCTGGATTTGGGGTGCGTCCGGCAGCGTATTCACGTAAAAAATCCGCAAATACTCGCTCACGATATTCAGCAGCAAAATTAACCGCCTCGACATCAATTCCGATCAAATCTGCAACCGAGACGACATCCAGCCAATCTTGGCGGGCGGAGCAATATTCATCGTTGTCGTCATCCTCCCAATTTTTCATGAAAAGGCCTACAACCTCATAGCCCTGCTCTTTGAGCATCCAAGCCGCAACAGACGAATCTACCCCTCCAGACATGCCAATAACGACTTTCTTGGGGTTTGTGGGCGGGATTGCCGAGGAATTGAGCTGGATCATCAAAAAATGCGAGAATTCAATATAAGCTGACAAGCCTTATTGTAGAAGTCTTAGCCTAGATTGACAGAAATTTGGGCAAAAAGGCCATATGTGCTTGTAGGGGAAAATGAGTGGGTGATTTTTAAGCCACTTAACTAAAATAGTTTTTTTGAAAATTTTGCTTTTGGAGACATGCCATGCGCATAGGAGTGCCGCTGGAAACAAGAACTGGCGAAACGCGGGTTGCCGCAACACCAGAAACCGTTAAAAAACTCATTGGCCAAGGCCATACCGTTGTCATCCAAAAGGATGCAGGCGTTCAAGCCAGCCAGCCAGATTCTGCCTATGAAGCTGTAGGCGCATCTATTGGATCTGCAGCAGATGCCTTTGGCGCTGAGATTGTTCTAAAAGTACGCGCCCCTGAAGCTGCGGAACTCAAACAGATCAAAGCTGGTAGCGTACTTATTGGCATGCTTGATCCATTTGATAACGACAATATCGCCGCGATGGCTGCGCAAGGAATTACCAGCTTCTCACTAGAAGCCGCACCACGCACTACACGCGCACAAAGCATGGACGTTCTTTCTTCTCAAGCCAACATTGCTGGATACAAAGCGGTAATGGTTGCTGCCAACGAATACCAACGCTTTATGCCGATGTTGATGACTGCCGCTGGTACCGTTAAAGCAGCGCGCGTATTAATTCTTGGTGCCGGTGTTGCTGGCTTACAAGCAATTGCAACCGCAAAACGTCTTGGCGCAGTGATTGAAGCGTCCGATGTACGTCCTGCCGCTAAAGAACAAATTGAATCTTTAGGTGCGAAGTTTGTTGACGTGCCTTATGAGACCGATGAAGAACGCGAAATTGCTCAAGGTGTTGGTGGCTATGCCCGCCCTATGCCAGAAGCATGGATGAAGCGTCAAGCCGCCTTGGTTGCTGAGCGCGCCCAACAAGCAGACATCGTCATTACTACCGCATTGATTCCAGGTCGCAAGCCGCCAGTTCTTTTGCATAGCGACACTGTTGCTAATATGAAGCCTGGTTCTGTAGTGATCGACTTGGCTGCAGGCAAAGGTGACAATGGCTCTGGTAACTGCCCATTAACTCAAGCCGATAAAGTAGTGAATGCTAATGGCGTGAAGATTGTGGGTTATACAAATTTAGCCAGTATGGTTGCTGCGGATGCTTCTGCACTTTATGCCCGTAACTTGCTCGACTTCATGAAATTGATTGTCGACAAAGAAGCTAAGCTAGTTATCCCAAGCGACGACGATATCGTGACCGCCTGCTTGATGTGTCGTGATGGTCAAGCCATCCGCAAAAACTCATAAAAATTCATACGAAGGAACTATCATGGATCTCGCTGCTTTTCAAAGCATCCTCACAGTCCAAAACATCACCGTGTTTGTTTTGGCTATTTTTGTGGGCTACCACGTTGTTTGGAACGTTACTCCTGCGCTACATACCCCGTTGATGGCGGTTACCAATGCTATTTCTGGAATCATCATTGTTGGTGCACTCTTGCAAACCGAAGTGATTGGTGGCGATGAAATCACCCTCACCAGCGTTATTGGCGCAGTTGCGGTATTTCTAGCGTCGATCAACATTTTTGGCGGCTTCATGGTGACTCGTCGCATGCTTGAAATGTTCAAGAAAAAAGCGCCTAAAGCAAATGCAGCTGATGCAGCTAAATAAATAGAACAAGATCTACAGAGACCAAAATAATGTCAAACATAACTGCAATTTCTTATCTCATTTCATCGGTATTGTTCATTCTCGCGTTGCGCGGTTTGTCCTCACCAACTACCTCACGCCAAGGCAATACCTTTGGAATGATTGGTATGTTGTTGGCTGTAATTACCACCTTCTTTATCCCTGACTTCAAGCCTGCCGTCTCACTCATTGCTGCAGCTGTTGTAGGCGGCGCCATCATTGGCACGCTTGCAGCGAAACGCGTGCAAATGACCAAAATGCCAGAGCTAGTGGCATTGATGCACTCATTTGTAGGCTTGTCCGCAGTGTTAATTGCGATTGCTGCGGTATTCAATACTGCGCACGAACACACTGGCGCACAAAAGATTGAGCTCTTTATTGGCGCATTTATTGGCGCGATTACTTTCACAGCCTCCGTAATTGCATTTGGCAAGCTTTCTGGAAAAGTAAGTGGTAAGCCAGTCAGCTTTACTGGCCAACATCTGCTCAACTTAATTCTTGCAATCTCTATGGTTGGAGCTGGTATTGCTTACTACATGGTAGATAGTCATGCAGCCTTTATGGCCATGTGTGCTATTGCATTAGTACTCGGCATCACCTTGATCATTCCCATTGGCGGCGCGGATATGCCTGTGGTGGTATCCATGCTGAACAGCTATTCTGGTTGGGCAGCAGCTGGTATTGGTTTCACCCTTAATAATCCAGTACTAATTATTGCTGGCGCATGTGTAGGCTCTTCAGGCGCGATTCTTTCTTACATCATGTGTAAGGCAATGAACCGCTCGATCCTTGCTGTATTGCTTGGCGGCTTTGGTGCTGAAGCAGCAGCTGGTGGCGCTGATGATGGTGGTCCAAAGAACTACAAAACAGGCTCACCTGAAGATGCAGCATTCCTGATGGAAAATGCTGACACAGTCATTATTGTTCCTGGTTATGGTCTTGCCGTTGCTCGCGCTCAGCATGCCTTAAAAGAGTTAACGGAAAAACTGACTCACCACGGTGTAACTGTTAAATACGCAATTCACCCAGTTGCTGGTCGTATGCCTGGACACATGAACGTACTATTGGCTGAAGCAGAAGTACCATACGATCAAGTGTTTGAAATGGAAGATATCAACAGTGATTTCGGTCAAGCAGATGTGGTTTTAGTACTTGGTGCTAACGACGTGGTGAACCCGGCAGCTCGCACTCCTGGAAGCCCAATCTTTGGCATGCCAATTTTGGAAGCATTTAAAGCTAAAACCATCATCGTTAATAAGCGCTCAATGGCAGCAGGTTATGCCGGCCTAGATAACGAGCTCTTCTACATGGATAAAACCATGATGGTCTTTGGTGATGCGAAGAAGGTCGTGGAGGATATGGTCAAGGCGGTTGAGTAATAGCCCCTGACCAGGCTTTTATAGAAACCGCCTACGGGCGGTTTTTTATTGCGCTAAGATACTAAAAACTTTCTGCATCGCAGAATGGAAAATAACAAATAGATTGAGACAAAATGAAAATCAAGACTTTTATATTACTAAGCGCCGCTTTTATTGAATTACTTTTTTGCGGACTAGCAAAGGCACAAGCCAACTACCCTAACCGCACAATCCAAACAATCATGCCACTCCAAGCAGGTAGTGGCGTCGATATTCTGATGCGCCCAATTGCCCAGAAAATGGGTGAAAGCCTTGGACAAGCCATCACGATCGAAAATATACCTGGTGGTGCAGGACTCATTGGAACGGTAAAGGTAGCGCAGAGTCCTGCTGACGGCTATGTTTTGGGTGCTTTTAATGACAGCATCCTGACAATGCTGCCTAATCTCTATAAAAAAATTGATTACGATCCTATTCAGAGCTTCGCGCCTATTTCTGAAGTTGCAGCAATTACATTTGTCATGGTTGCTAACCCTTCTTTCCCTGGCAATACCGCAGCAGATCTTGTACGCATTGCCAAAGAAAAACCTGGAAAGATTGATTACGCATCTGGTGGTAATGGATCGCCACAACACATTGGCATGGAAATATTCCGTCAATACACTAGCGCTCCTATTGTGCACATCCCCTATCGCGGAGCGGCAGCGGCAGTGACCGATGTCATGGCTGGCCAAGTACCCGTAATGATTAGTGCTTTATCTGTAGTACTTCCACATATTCGTGCAGGCAAACTCAAAGTACTTGGCGTAGCCAGCAAGACTAGATCCCCTTTGCTGCCAAACGTTCCAACAATTAACGAAAGCATCAAGGGATATGAGTTTTCAACCTGGGGTGCTTTACTCGCACCAAAGGGAACATCGCCAGTCATTATTGAGAAGCTCAATGACGCATTAGCAAACACCTTGAAAGATCCCAAGCTACGTGAACAATTAATTCAGCAAGGCTTTGAATTTGTTCCGCTTGGTCCAGATCACTTAAAAGAAATGATTGCGCAAGGTTTGGTGAAGATGAAAAAAGTTATCAAAGATGGTGGCATTCAACCTGATTAATACTTTTTAGATGAAGCAACAAAAAAGGCTAGCATTTGCTAGCCTTTTTCTTTCAACCTTTATAGGTTAATCATTAAGCAGCACGTGCCTGCATGTACTTGGCACGCATAGGGCGCAATACAAAGAACGCCAATATTGCTGCCGTTGCATCCAGGGCAATCATGATGGCAAATACTGGGATCCAACTATCCGCTACACCATGTATATAAGCAGCAATTGGGCCGCCAATAATAGAGCCGACACCTTGCGCCATGTACAAAAATCCATAGTTTGTAGTGGCATGCTTTTGACCAAAAGTATCAGTCAAAGTGGATGGGAATAAAGAGAAAATCTCGCCCCATCCAAAGAACACAATGCCAGACAACAATACAAACATCAAAGGATCCGAACGAGTCATTACCCATAAGAACATTGCAATAGCCTCTAGACCAAATGCAATCGTCATGGTGTATTCACGGCCCAACTTATCAGAAACCCAGCCAAAAAATGGTCTTGTTAGTCCGTTAGTGACACGGTCAATAGTAAGGGCTAATGGTAGTGCGGCCATACCAAATACGGTTGCAGAAGTAATGCCGAAATCTTTTGCGAATGCCCCCATTTGTGAAATCACCATCAAACCTGAAGTTGACATCATAGACATCATCAAAAACATGAGCCAGAAAACCGGTGTCTTCAACATTGTTTTGGGAGCCACGCCAGAAGCTGCCGCTTCAATTTGGCCAGCAGTCTGAACACGATCGGCATGTGGCACCCGAATTCCTTGAGCAGCCAATAAGCCCACTACGCCAATCAAATAACCAAAGAAGGTTAAGGTACCCTGTAAGCCTGATTCAGCAAGACTGTTGGAGATTGGGAATGTAGTCAACAATGCCCCAATTCCATATCCAGCTGCAACCATACCAACTGCAAAGCCGCGATTATTGGGGAACCAACGTACCATCAAACCAACTACACCAATGTAGACAATGCCCGTACCGAGACCACCAAGCACGCCATAGGTAATGTAAAGATTGGAAACAGTAGTTAAGTTAGCTGATAGCACCCAACTCAATCCCGTCAATATCGTACCGATAGACAATAACAAACGAGGTCCAAACTTATCAACTAAATACCCCTGAAACGGAGAGAAGAAAGTTTGTAAAACAATCAAAATGGAAAATGTAACTTGAAGCTCAGTAAGCGTTACGCCCAACTGACCCATGATGGGTTTTGTAAATAAAGCCCAGACATACTGTGGACTTGAAATCGACATCATACAAATCACGCCTAAAGCAAGTTGAACCCACTTTGACTTTAAGATGCTTGTGCCTTCGCTCATTGCCTATCTCCTATTTATATAAATCAACTCATTGACTTACTTATTATTAAAAGATCAACCACGGATATTTAAAACTAAATGATCCACTACGGTGCAACATGCTTCTTTTCGAATCATACGGGTATCTAGTTAGTGCGCAATCAAAAAGAAATAAAAAAAACGCCTGGTTCATCACCAGGCGTTTCTACTTCTGCGGATAAGTTGCAGAATGGTAAAGCAATTACATCATGCCGCCCATACCACCCATGCCGCCCATACCACCCATATCAGGCATACCGCCACCAGCAGATTCTTCTTTTGGTGCTTCGGAGATTGCGCAATCGGTTGTCAACAACAGGCCAGCAACGGACGCAGCATTCACTAATGCAGTTTTTGTAACCTTAGTTGGGTCAATAACACCCTGTGCTACGAGATCACCGTACTCACCAGAAGCTGCGTTGTAACCGTTATTGCCTTTGCTTTCTTGCACAGCATTAACAACCACACCAGCATCTTCACCAGCGTTGCTCACGATAGTACGTAGTGGCTCTTGCATAGCACGCAATACGATACTGATACCGGCGTCTTGATCAGCGTTATCGCCCTTCAAACCTTTGATACCTTGCATTGCACGAATCAATGCTACGCCACCACCAGGAACAATGCCTTCTTCCACAGCCGCGCGAGTTGCATGCAATGCGTCATCAACACGAGCTTTCTTCTCTTTCATCTCAACTTCAGTAGCAGCGCCAACACGAATCACCGCAACACCGCCTGCCAACTTGGCAACACGCTCTTGCAATTTTTCTTTGTCGTAGTCGCTAGTAGCTTCTTCAATCTGTACACGAATGTTCTTAACGCGTGCTTCGATTGCTTTAGCATCGCCAGCGCCATCAATGATGATGGTGTTCTCTTTACCTACTTCGATACGCTTCGCTTGACCGAGGTGCTCAAGAGTAGTTTTCTCGAGTGTGAGGCCAATTTCTTCAGCGATAACAGTACCGCCAGTCAAGATTGCGATATCTTCGAGCATCGCCTTACGACGGTCACCAAAACCTGGGGCCTTAACAGCACAAGTTTTGATAATGCCGCGGATATTGTTTACAACCAAAGTTGCCAAGGCTTCACCTTCAACATCCTCAGCAATGATTAGCAATGGACGACCAGATTTTGCAACTTGCTCAAGAACTGGGAGCAAATCACGGATGTTAGCGATCTTTTTGTCAAACAAGAGCACATATGGGTTATCCAATACAGCAACTTGTTTCTCAGGCTGGTTAATGAAATATGGAGAGAGGTAGCCACGATCAAACTGCATACCTTCTACTACTTCTAACTCATCATCCAAAGACTTGCCGTCTTCAACGGTGATTACACCTTCTTTACCTACTTTTTCCATCGCCTCTGCAATGCGCTGACCAATGCTATGGTCGCTATTTGCAGAGATAGAGCCTACTTGAGCAATTTCTTTAGTAGTTGTGCAAGGCTTGCTGATCTTGGCAAGTTCGCCGATAGCAGCAGTTACAGCCTTATCGATACCACGCTTGAGGTCCATTGGGTTATGGCCTGATACAACATACTTCATGCCTTCGCGAACAATAGATTGCGCCAAAACTGTAGCGGTTGTTGTACCGTCACCGGCGATATCAGCAGTCTTGGAAGCAACTTCCTTAACCATCTGTGCGCCCATGTTTTGCAACTTATCTTTAAGTTCGATTTCTTTTGCTACAGACACACCGTCTTTAGTAACGGTTGGGCCACCAAATGAACGCTCGATAACAACGTTACGACCTTTTGGTCCGAGAGTTGTTTTTACTGCGTTCGCAAGAATATTGACACCCTCGACCATCTTGGTACGAGCGCTATCTCCAAATACAACGTCTTTTGCTGCCATGATTAGTTTCCTCTCTTAAATACCGAAATTACTTCTGAACAACAGCCATGATGTCGTCTTCACGCATCACGATGAGCTCTTCGTTATCAACTTTTACAGTTTGGCCAGCATACTTACCAAACAACACGCGATCGCCAACTTTGACGTCTGGTGCATTTAATTTGCCACTGTCATCGCGCTTGCCTGGACCAACTGCCAATACTTCACCTTGATCAGGCTTTTCTGCAGCCGCATCCGGGATGATGATTCCAGAGGCTGTTTTTGATTCTTGATCCAAACGCTTGATGATTACGCGATCATGTAAAGGACGCAAATTCATCTCTTCTCCTATGTTAGTAAGTGTTAACTAATTAAATATCTATATAAATCAATGATTTATAATCTCCCATACGATAACTAGGGTCTAAAAACCGAAAATTCTCGGCTTTAGCACTCGCACGGAGGGAGTGCTGATTATATAGGTCTGCTTCCCAGGATTTCAAGGGTTGATCCCCACAAATTATTTAAGGATTTAGCCCCTATCTATACTTTGGACAGGGTAGTAGGAAGATTCCTACAGATAAATCAACCCAAAGCCCTTACCGCTCCAATCTGACCTGCCTAGACTGAACAGTCACTGATTGGAGAATGCTGATGAGCCCGAAATCCCGGCTGTACACGCTTGTAAAAGCATGGAAGAACAAGCCCTTCCAGGAAGTACGAGACGCCTGTGGCGCACCCTGGCTTGGCCTAAATAGCCAGGCTCTTGAAGAACATCAATCCTGGTCCAAGCGACAAGCGATTAGTCATGAACCTATTTTTAATAACAAAGGCACAAAACTGACAGGATCATTATTTAGACCGCTACTACAGGCCCCCGACATGCAATTGCTCCGTTTATTCATGGAGGGCCTGGATACGATCTCCTACTGGCACCGTAGCGGTCGTTTCATTCCTGGAATTTTGCCCATTCCAATACATGCAATTGCCAACAGCGAATATGTTGATGCATTAAGCGACTTAATACTGAATTCTCGACTACCAGTTGGATTGGTTGCACTAGGCATTCAATCACTTCCCGAACCTAATTTTGCCGATGCTTGCACAGAGGGCTTACTGCGCATGCGTCGCCTTGGCGTATTACTTCACTTCATTCATTTCACCGGCACTCTCCAAGAGCTTCAGTGGGTAGATGAATTAAAAATGGAAGGAATTCATCTCAATATGAATGCACTTCGCGAGCAAGCTCTTGCGCCAGATGTCCTGTCCAGCATCAGACGAGGACCATATTCATCAACCCAGATCTATGCCAGCAATATGACGCTTGTGAAGGATTTAGAAAATGCGACTGCCTGGCAAATAGACCATTGCTATGGCGGCCTCATGATGCCTCCCATCAGCAGGCATCAGATGTTACAGATTAACGATAGTCGAATCGCTAAAGCCATTTTTTCGCTGCACCCTCATCAACACCTAAACCGAAATGGAGACAAGTAATGAGAAAACGCGTGATGTTGGTAGATGACCATCCTGCAATGCTGATGGCTCTAAAAAGTATGTTGCAAGACCAGTTAGTATTTGAAGTCGTTGGGCAATCGCAGAATGGCGAGGAATGCCTTCGATCTATTAAAGATATCAATCCCGACATGGTGATTTTAGATCTGGACATGCCAAAGACGGATGGCTTTGATGTTATTCGCCGCATAGGAATCATGTATCCCGATATTCGTATGTTGATTTTGTCCAGCATGGATGAAGCGGTCTATGGCGGGCGCGTTCGATCGCTAGGCGGGCATGGCTTCGTTAACAAAACCGCCGGGGCAGATGTGATTCTGGCAGCCTGCGTCGCGATTTCCCAAGGCTATACATTTTTCACATATGGAAAAAATGGGAATAGCTCGTTAACCGACAGTGAAAAACTGGCGATGATCTCAGATCGAGAACTACAAGTCATGAAATATCTTGGCAAAGGAAATACCAATCAGCAGATCTCGGATTTACTACATATCAGCAATAAGACTGTAGCCACATACAAAACGCGCGTCTTTGACAAACTCGGCATTAACAATATTGCCGATTTAATTCTGTTCTGCAGAATGAATAACATCATCGAAAGCTAATCGCGTTATGCATCGATTCTTTGTTAAGGCAGTTTTCTCTTGCGGACTTCTTCTTAGCGGAGTTGCACACGCCACTTCAATCAGTTCGGCCGAGCAGCGTTGGATCGATGCACACCCAATTGTTCATTTCAGTATTCATGAGAAATATGCGCCCTACCTTTTAGGGGGCGAAGATATTGGCTCTCATGGCGTCTTTCATAAAATCCTCCAAAAACTCAGCGAACACACCCAACAAGAATTTCGTCCAAAGTGGCGAAAAACAGAACAAGAAGGCTTAAAACAATTAGCCAATGGAGAGGTGGATTTCATGATTGATCCACCGCCCCTGAATGATGAATACCTTCGCTTTGGCTCTTTGTCAGAAGCTATCTTCTGGGGTCAAGACGCCATTCTCACCAAAAGAAATAATGGAGATGGAATCAGCTCACAAGCAAAACTTGGCTATCTTGATCGTGGCTATGAGAATCCTCCCGTCATTACGGACCCACAAACCAGCCCATCAAATAATCCAGAGAAATTATTGTTGAGCTTACTAGCTAATGACATAGAAGCCTTAGTGCTTCCAATCCGTTTAGCTCAACATTTACTCAAATACCGAACCAATCAAGAGCTTCAATTAGATGGAATTTACCAGCGAGAGCCATTTGCCTATCGCTGGCTTATTTCTCATGAAGACAAACCCTTTCATCAACTCCTAGATCGTTTTCTAACTCGTCTTGATCCTATTGAATCTCGACATCTTTTCGCACTTGAAATATACCCCAGCGAAAATATTGCGGATCCAGCTAGCACACTAGGCTGGTTTACCAGCCTAGTGATTCTCATGATTGGCGGCACTCTAATATGGGGTCTATATAAAAAGCGATTATCCCAAGAGCAAGCTTTGGCAAGTCTCAACACCTCGAAAGAGATCGCAGAAAAAGCAAATGCCGCCAAAACTTCTTTTTTGGCAACGATGAGCCATGAGATTCGGACGCCAATGAATGCAATCTTAGGTGTACAAGAACTGTTGCTCAGTAGCAAGCAATTTCCTACGCATGAGAAATCATTATTAAAGAGTGCACATGCCTCTGCAGAGTCTTTGCTCGGAATTCTTAACCAGGTTCTTGACCTCGCAAAGATTGAGGCTGGCAAACTCACTCTGAACTTAGAACCTTGTTGCTTAAATAGCATCATCGACAACCTTGATCATGCCTTTTCAGCGGTTGCCACTAAGCACAATTTAATTCTTCACACTTCCAAGGACCCCAGAATCGCTGAGGCACTCATGATGGATGCCCTTCGTCTTCGTCAAGCCTTACAAAACCTTCTGAGCAACGCCATTAAATTTACCAATCAAGGTGAAATCTATTTCTCCATTAGCGTGCTAGCGGATGACCATGCAGGCCAATTAATTGAGTTCCGCATTATTGATACTGGCATTGGCATGGGAAAGGAAGAAATTGCGTTAGCCTTACAACCCTTTGAACAAATACCAGGCAAAAGCAGTAACGAGAGCGGAACCGGCCTGGGCCTCACTATTACCAATCACTTAGTGAGTTCAATGAACAGCCAGCTGTATTTTGAGAGCGCGCCAGGCTTAGGTAGCAATATTCACTTTTCAATTGCCTTCCCACGCACCAGCATTGCAGCCTCACATACTTCATATAAAGAAGCTCTGGTAGAAAATGCTAAGAAATTCATCTCCAGAAATCACCCCGAGCAACCCCTTAAAGCCTTGGTCGTGGAAGATCATCCTGCCAGCAGACAGATCATTTCCCTTCAACTTAAAGCTTTAGGAATTCAAGTATCTGTTTGTGACAACGCGGATATAGCTTTAGATGAGATTTATCAAAATACTTTTGATTTGCTGATTACAGATCAGTCTATTCCTGGCATGCAAGGGTCTGAATTGGCTAAACGTATACGAGAGATGGGATACAACGATCTAGTGATTATTGGTGTCACTGCGGATATTTACGCGCTGGATTCTCGTCATCACTTTTTATCGGCCGGAATGAATGGGGTTCTGATCAAACCGCTCAGCCTACTAGGCCTTGAAAATGAATTAGCGCGCTATTTTTCTATAACCACTACAACGCCACCACCCCAAAACAATGAAGAAGAAAGCTTATCATTTGATGCATTCGCTAGCCTGATTGCCAATGATCCAAAACAGATATCAATCATCCTAGATGAAATTAAAAAAGTACACGATGAAGCGCTTTTGAAATTAAGCAATCCATCAATCGATGAAGACGAACTTGCTAGCCTTATTCATAAGGTAAAGGGCGGAGCCCTTTTACTACAAGCGACTCATTTTGTTAAAAACTGCGAAGTCCTCGAAAAAGAAGCCAATTTTGTGAAGCGACTGAGTACTTTTAAAGATCTTCTACTGAAGCAAAATCGGCTTATTCAGCGCTATCAACAAAATCAAATACACATTTAGTCATAGATAAGCGAGCGAGAATGATTTAACTTCCAGCCGTATCGGTTTATCCTATGCTCAATGAAAACCGCATCTCGTTCAATAGCGCAATATGTATTAGCCATCCTAGTTTTTGGTGGATGTATTTATGGCTCACCTGCAAACGCTCAAGATAATACCGACAGCAGAATTCCTCGCGCTATTGTTAATAGTCTAGAGCGTAATCAAATTCCTCTGAGTGCAATAAGCATCTCCGTTACAAAAATTGAACCAGGAAAACCTGGAAAGCATCAGGGTAAAGCTATTTTTGGTTGGCGCGAATCCGAACCTATGAACCCTGCCTCAACCATGAAGGTGTTAACCACTTTAGCGGGTTTAGATATTCTCGGTCCACAGTATCGCTGGCGTACAAAAATATTTACGGATGGCGTGATTCGACAGGGTACCCTTCAAGGCAATCTCTATTTACAAGGCAGTGGAGATCCGAAACTAATCCCAGAAGAGTTTTCCAGGCTGATGAAGGATTTACAAGCCCTTGGTATTCAGAAAATTGATGGTAATTTATTTTTTGATCGTAGCGCTTATGCACCAAGTGTGATGGAACACGATACGATCGATGGCGAATCCTTAAGGGCCTACAACGTTCCCCCAGATCCATTGCTATATGCATTTAGAACTCTGTCTTTTCAGATTAGCAAATCGCGCACGGCTGACTTTATTGACATTAGCTACACGCCGACCCTTTCTCAACTTAAAGTTACCAATCAAATGCAACTGGTTGATCGGTCCTGCGATAACTGGAGAAGCAATATTCGCTTTAACCTAGACCCAGAAACTAAATCCAGTACCGATCAAGCCATCACCGCACAATTTTCAGGATCTTTTCCAAATGCATGTAAGGGCGTTAATTTCAATGTTGTAGCGCTAGACCCCAACACCTTCTTGACGCAAGGTTTTGCTGCGGCCTGGGAGCTTGCTGGTGGTGCTTGGGTAAAACCCCCTGTTGGCAAAGATGGCGCCGTTCCTCTGGCAGCTAGACTCTTATTGCAGTTTGAAGGAATCCCTCTTGCTGATGATGTTCAAGATATTAACAAGTACTCTAATAATGTCATGGCGCGCCAATTGCTATTAACTTTGGCATTAGAAAAAATGGGTAAACCTGCCACTACTACTAATGGAGAGTTAGTTATTCAAAGCTGGCTTAAACAAAATGGTCTTCTATTCAATGGACTCGTGATCGAGAATGGATCAGGTCTTTCTCGAAATGAAGCAATTTCTACTGAGCAAATGAATCAGCTCTTACTGAAAGCGCGAAACCTACCTGTTGGCGAAGTGTTCTACAACAGCCTTCCCATTGCTGGCACCGATGGAACAATGCGCAATCGTTTAATGATTCAACTACGAAAATTTTTACATCTAAAGAAAAAACCTGAAGTCAGAATGAAGACAGGTTCACTAGCAGATGTTCGAGCTATCTCAGGGTATGTGGTGAGCAAATCCGGAAAAATGTATGCCGTTAGCTCGTTTATCAATCACCCAAACGCTTGGAAAGGGCTAGAAGCCCACGATCAGTTGCTATCGTGGCTACTTGATGATGGCCCTGAACCAAAGCACGCACGCTGAAGGCGATCTCTCACCCCATCCCATTCTTCACCTGCAGGGGGTTCTGGAAATAATATAAGGTCCCACCCCTGCTCATCCAAATCTCTAAGCGTACGATATAGACGACTTGCAAAAGCAGCGCTATCACTGGGAACCTCAACCTCCTCAAACTGCGCTGATGGATGTCCATCATCTCCTAAGGAAGATTCGGAATCCCAAACCGCAACAGCAACGCGAGACTTCGTGTCCGGGAATTCAGTTAAGGCATCGAGTACGCGGCCAGGAGCATACAAGCGCAATGGGGTTGTAGGTGCGTAATGGGCTTTTAAGCCACCAGAAACTCTTGGCAAAGATTCGAAGTGGGCATTTGGATCGATTGCCTCTCCAAGCCTATAAACTCGCACGCCTGTTTTAGCCAGCATTTCTTTCGGGGTAATCACGCCCGGACGCAGAAGCGCTACGCGATCACCACTTGATACATCCACAATCGTTGACTCAATACCAACTTCGCAATCACCGCCATCAATTACCAATAAATCTGTATCGCCTTCAAATTCATTCCGAACGTCTGCAGCGCTTGTTGGGGAAACTTTGCCAAATCGATTAGCCGAAGGAGCAACAACCCCCCCTTGGAATTGGCGTAATAGCTCTTGAGCGATTGGATGCGCGGGAGATCGAATGGCAACCGTATCTTGGCCGCCAGTAATTTCATTGAGCACATGCTTATCTTTTTTAAAGACCAAGGTTAATGGGCCAGGCCAAAAGGCATTCATCAGCTTGAGAGCATCCTCGGGGATATCTCTTGCCCACGGCGCTAAAACTGACACCCAATCAAGTTGCTCATGTCCCAACCGTTCAGGGGCGGCAACATGAACTATCAAAGGGTGATTGGATGGCCGACCTTTTGTCGTAAATACTTTTTGAACCGAACTGGGATTGCTGGCATCAGCACCTAAGCCATATACTGTTTCAGTTGGAAAGGCAACCAAGCGCCCATCACGCAAGGCCTGAGCAGCTTCATTGATCACTAACGATTGTGGCGATGAATCACCAGATGTAACCCCAAACATTTCTAGGGTTCTATTCCTAGCTCAGTAGCTACAGCACCACAATTTTGACGAGCCTCGTTTAATGCTTCGCCCAAACAATTGATGTGTCCCATTTTTCTGCCCATGCGGGGAGCAGATTTTCCATAGAGATGCAACTTCGCATCAGGATGTGCAAGCACTTTATTCCATGCCGGCTCTTTTGCTTGATCTTCATTGCCGTTAAACCAAAGATCGCCTAAGAGATTTAGCATTGAGACTGGGGCTAACTGTCGAGTATCACCCAATGGCAGCCTTGCCATTGCTCTAACCTGCTGCTCAAACTGACTGCTCACACAAGCATCCATGGTGTAGTGCCCCGAGTTATGTGGTCTAGGAGCAATTTCGTTGGCAACAATATCACCATTCTTTAAAACAAAGAATTCGACGCACAACACGCCAACGTAATCAATCTTGCGTATCAGCGCTTTGGCGGCATCAATAATTTTTTTCTCTTGCGCCGGCTTTAAAGAAGGCGCAGGCACTGTTGATGTATGCAAAATTCCATCACGATGGACGTTTTGTGAAACTGGATAAGCGACTACTGAATCATCATAGCCTCGCACCACCAAAGCGGAGACCTCGAAATCCAATTCCATGCGCTTTTCTAACACGCAAGGAACTTTACCTAACTCTGCCCAAGCATCCGTTAATTGTTCTGAGGTATGAACGGTGATTTGACCTTTGCCGTCATAACCCATGCGTGCCGTTTTCAGAATTCCAGGGAATAAATCTTTGGGTACATGAGCAATATCAGCATCATGCTCAATTACAAAATGAGGTGCCGGGCCAATATTGGTCTCAGATTTCCAGGTAGCCAAGAAATTCTTTTCGGCAATGCGATTTTGCGCCAATGAAACACAACTGCTGCGTGGTGCTACAAAGACCCCTAAAGACTCTAGCTCATCAAGTGCTTGAGCAGGAACATTTTCAAATTCAGTACTGACAGCCGCGCACAAAGCCGCCATCTCTTTTAAGGCGCTAGAGTCTGTGTAATCAGCTTGAATGAATTTCTCTGCGATTGAACCAGCGGGGCTATCAGACCCAGGATCGAGTACACAAACTTTGTAACCCATAGCTTGGGCAGCTTGCGTAAACATACGCCCTAACTGACCACCACCGAGTATCCCTAAATACGAACCCGGCAAAATGGGTTCCATACAATTTGCCATCTAGTTATACCCTGGCAAATTCATTGAGCGTGCTGCATCGGATTGTTTAACGCGAAACTCTTCCAGGCGTTTTGCCAAGTTGGCATCATGCAAAGCCAAACCTGCAATCACATGCAAAGCTGCATTTGCAGCGCCAGCCTCGCCAATGGCAAAGGTGGCAACAGGAATCCCTTTAGGCATTTGCACAATTGAATATAAAGAATCTTCGCCGCGCAAATACTTACTAGCAACAGGAACGCCATACACAGGAACAATCGTCTTGGATGCCAACATACCTGGTAAGTGAGCAGCGCCACCTGCACCAGCAATAATGGCTTGCAAACCATTCTTCTGGGCGTTCTCTGCATACTGAAACATATCATCTGGCATGCGATGGGCTGACAACACCTTAGCTTCGTGAACTACACCAAACTGCTCAAGCATTTGAGCGGCGTGCTGCATAGTATCCCAATCTGAATTGGACCCCATCACGATTCCGACAACTGGCTTCTTACTCATCTAGCTCTCCAAATAACTTACATGCCTTTAGGGCCGTTTAAGACCTTGGGGGCTCTATTATCCCTAAGATCCTTGGGTTAAGCGAGTAAGCGCTTCACGATACTTTTCAGCGGTCTTTTCAATCACATCAGCAGGTAGCTGAGGAGCGGGCGCTGTCTTTGGCCATAACTTACCGTTTACTTGGGCAGTTTCTAACCAATCGCGTACAAATTGCTTGTCATAAGACGGTGGGTTTGAACCTACATAATAGGTTTCAGCAGGCCAAAAACGAGAAGAGTCTGCAGTCAGAATCTCATCCATCAGGACCAATTGCCCTGCATCATCTAGACCAAACTCAAACTTGGTATCTGCAATGATGATGCCACGTGTTGCTGCATATTCAGAAGCTTCTTTATACAAACGAATACTGATATCGCGAATTTGGTTTGCTAATTTTTCGCCAATCAGCTCAACCACTTTTTCAAATGAAATATTTTCATCATGCTCACCCACCTCTGCTTTTGCGGCAGGAGTGAAGATTGGTTCTGGCAATTTTTGAGCATTTTCCAAACCAGCAGGTAATGCAATTCCGCACACCTTGCCAGTCTCTTTGTAATCCTTCCAGCCACTACCGGCAAGATATCCACGCACAACCGCTTCAACTAAAATTGGCTTTAAGCGCTTAGCAACAACAGCACGACCCTTAACTTGATCTGCTTCGTCAGGCGTAACAACAGTTTCAGGATCGATTCCGGTTAAATGATTGGGAATTACCTTGCCCAACTTATCAAACCAGAAATTGGCCATCTGATTCAGGACAATACCCTTCTCAGGAATGGGCTCGCCCATGACCACATCAAATGCCGATAAGCGATCAGTAGTAATCATTAATAATTTATCGTCGCCGAGCGCATATACATCACGCACCTTTCCCTTGGAGAGGAGAGGCAAGGACTTGATAGAAGTAGCGTAGAGAGCAGGCATAGAAATCACTTCACAATCTGAGCTAACTTACCACTCTTGTATAACTCGGCCATCTTTTCCAATGGAATAGGCTTAATCTTAGATGCTTGGCCGGCAGAACCAAAAGCTTGGAAGCGAGCGATGCATACTTTCTTAGCAGCTTCGCGGGCTGGCTTCAAATAATCACGTGGGTCAAACTTGCTTGGGTTCTCAAATAGGTAACGACGAATCGCGCCAGTCATTGCCAAACGAATATCGGTATCAATATTAATTTTGCGAACGCCATTTTTAATGCCCTCTTGAATCTCTTCAACTGGCACGCCATAGGTTTCCTTCATATCACCGCCAAACTCACGAATCTCTGCGAGCAGCTCTTGAGGAACGCTAGAAGAACCATGCATCACCAAATGTGTATTCGGTATACGAGCATGAATTTCTTTAATACGGTCAATTGCCAAAATATCGCCAGTAGGTTTTTTGGTGAACTTGTATGCGCCATGGCTAGTGCCGATAGCGATTGCTAAAGCATCGCACTGAGTAGCCTTAACAAAGTCAGCAGCCTGCTCAACATCCGTAAGCAACTGCTCTCGCGTCATAACCCCATCAGCACCATGACCATCTTCTTTATCCCCCTTCATAGTCTCCAATGAGCCCAAGACTCCGAGCTCTGCTTCAACCGTCACGCCAATGGAGTGAGAAAACTTAACAACTTCTTTAGAAACATCCACGTTGTATTCATAGCTAGCCACTGACTTTCCATCAGCCTCTAGCGACCCATCCATCATCACACTAGTAAAGCCACTCTTAATCGCTGCCATACAAACTGCTGGACTTTGGCCATGATCTTGATGCATTACGACAGGGATATGTGGATAGGCCTCAACCGCCGCTGAAATCAAATGACGCAAGAATGCCTCACCAGCATATTTACGGGCACCTGCAGATGCCTGCATGATGACTGGAGAATCTGCTTCGTTAGCAGCTTCCATAATTGCAGTCACTTGCTCTAAGTTGTTAACGTTAAATGCTGGCAAGCCATAGCCGTTTTCAGCAGCATGATCCAAAAGTTGTCGTAAAGATACTAAAGCCATGATGATCTCTTAATTTGAAATAGGTTTAAGGTTGATTAAATATTGATGATGTTGGTTTACTTCACATGAATGATTTTCAGCGTATTGGTGCCGCCTGGTTCGCCCATTGGCTCGCCTGAGGTAAGTACTACGGTATCGCCTTTCTTAACAGCGCCTAAGCCCTTTAAGCACGCTTCAACCTCTTGCAAGGCGGTATCTCTATCCTTGGTGTAATCCAATCCAATGGGGGTGACATTACGGTAGGTACTCAACGCGCGTTGTGTTGCAATCTTCGAAGTCAATGCAAAGATTGGCACATGAATATTATGGCGACTCATCCAAATCGCAGTTGATCCTGAGTCTGTTAAAGCAGCGATCGCATCAGCATTGAGATGGTGGGCAGTAAATAAAGCGCCCAAGGCAATTGTCTGATCAATGCGTGTAAATGTTTGATCCAAAAAGTCTGTATCCAATTGAACGCGATCAGACTTTTCAGCCTCTACACAAATTTCCGCCATTGCTTTAATGGTTTGCACAGGGTACATACCCGCTGCAGACTCTGCTGAGAGCATGACTGCATCAGTACCATCAAGCACCGCATTAGCCACGTCACTTACTTCAGCACGAGTTGGTACTGGAGCATTAATCATGGATTCCATCATTTGGGTTGCTGTGATAGTGAACTTATCAGCATCTCGCGCCCAAGCAATCATGCGCTTTTGCAATGCTGGTACTGCGGCGTTACCCACTTCAATTGCAAGATCACCGCGCGCCACCATGATGCCGTCACTCTCAGCAATAATGCTTTTCAAAGCCTCTGATTCGATCGCCTCAGCACGCTCTACCTTGGCAATTGTTCTGACCTTACCAACACCATACTTTTTACTGGCTGCATCCGCAAGCTTACGGGCATAAGCCATGTCAGCACCGTCTTTGGGGAAGCTAATTGCCAAAAAGTCGACGCCCATTGCAATCGCTGCATCTAAATCAGCAATATCTTTTTCGGTGAGTGCAGGCGCGGTCAAGCCACCACCTGCACGGTTAATGCCCTTGTTGTTAGAAAGCGGTCCACCCTGCTCAACTAGCGTCAATATTTTTCCGCCCTGAACGCTTTCAACACGCAATACCACCAAGCCATCGTTTAATAGCAAGCGATCGCCCTGCTTCACATCATTCGGAAGCTCTTTGTAATCCAAGCCAACACAATCTTGATTACCTAATTCGCAATCCACGTCCAAGGTAAATTTATCGCCTTCTTTGAGCAATATTTTGGTGTCGGCAAATTTGCCTACGCGAATCTTCGGTCCCTGCAGATCGGCCATGATGCCGACTTCTTTTCCCACTTCAGCAGAAATGCTGCGCACTAAATCATGACGCGCTTTGTGATCAGCAACAGTGCCATGAGAAAAGTTCATGCGCACTACATCCACGCCCACACGAATCATGTCACGTAACACTTCCGGCTTTTCAGAAGCTGGTCCTAAAGTCGCAATGATTTTGGTTGCTCTAAGCATATTTAATCTTTCGCTCTCTCAGCCAGTACCGCAAAGGCGGGTAATGTTTTGCCCTCTAAAAACTCTAAGAATGCGCCACCACCAGTGGAGATGTAATCCACCTGATTTTCAATGCCATATTTAGCGATCGCCGCCAAAGTATCACCACCGCCAGCAATTGAAAACGCCGGAGAATGCGCAATTGCAGCTGCCAACATTTTTGTGCCGCCGCCAAACTGGTCAATCTCAAATACGCCGAGGGGGCCATTCCAAACAATCGTTCCCGCATGAGCCAGCATGATAGAAAGTCGTGCAGCGGTTTTTGGCCCAATGTCCAAAATCATGTCATCATCAGCAACTTGATCGGCTGGAACCCGGTTTGCGCGCGCTAATGGTGAGAGTTCATTCGCAACCACCACATCTTCTGGAATGGGTACATGAGCTCCACGCTTTTCCATAAGATCCATAATCTCTTTGGCTTCATTCACCAAATCAGGCTCTGCCAATGACTTTCCAATAGGCAGACCTTTAGCCAGCATGAATGTATTGGCAATGCCACCACCAACAATCAGCTCATCAACTTTCTCAGAGAGTGCTTTCAAGATAGTTAACTTAGAAGACACTTTTGAGCCAGCAACAATTGCCACCAAAGGACGCTTAGGGCTTGCGAGCGCACGACTCAATGCATCCAATTCAGCAGCCATCAACGGACCAGCGCAAGCGACTGGTGCAAATTTAGCAACACCGTTTGTAGTAGCCTCAGCACGATGCGCAGTGCCAAAAGCATCATTTACATAAACATCGCAGAGTGCGGCAATTTTCTTTGCCAACTCATCGCTATTCTTTTTCTCACCGACATTTAAGCGACAGTTTTCTAGAAGCACCACTTCACCTGGGCTCACTTCAAACCCACCTTCTACCCAATCGCTAATCAAAGGCACCTTGCGATTAAGCAATGATGCAATTCGATCCGCAACTGGTGCCAAACTATCTTCGGGCTTAAATTGACCTTCAGTAGGGCGACCCAAATGGGATGTCACCATCACGGCAGCGCCCGCATCTAAACACATCTGCACAGCAGGCATTGATGCACGAATACGGGTGTCCTCAGTAATATTTCCAGCATCATCTTGAGGAACGTTGAGGTCGGCGCGAATCAGCACACGCTTACCCTTTAATTGTCCCGATTGGGCTAATTCGCTTAAACGCTTCACTTTAAATAAGGATTCAGGCATGAGATAGGCTAAATATGGTGGTTTTTTGGGGAATACTCCATTCTAAATCGTCCCGCCCCATAACCCCCTAGGTCCTTACCTACAAATGGGGTTGCCTGCTCTACAATAGAGGCTTGGACGCACCCCGAGCCAAATGGTCATAGACCGCCTGGCCTGGCGCCCCGATTAATCCGCTATTTACAAATAGCCTATAGACACAAAAGGTAGAAAAAATGTCGATGTCCGACCGCGATGGTTTTATTTGGTCCGATGGGAAGCTGATTCCTTGGCGTGAAGCTAATGTTCACGTATTAACCCACAGCCTTCATTACGGAATGGGCGTATTTGAGGGTATTCGCGCCTATAAAACAGCCCAAGGCACTGCCATTTTTCGCCTGCCAGAGCACGTAAAACGCTTATTCAATGGCACCAAAATCTTCCAAATGAGCATGCCGTATAGCCCTGAAGAGATCAGCAAGGGCATTATTGACGTCATTAATAGCAATAAGCTCGAAGCCTGCTACATTCGCCCAATTATCTTCATCGGCTCACAAAAGTTAGGCATCTCCCCTAAAGGGAACAGCATTCATACGGCAATCGCCGCTTGGGAATGGGGTGCTTACCTAGGTGAAGACGGCATTAACAAAGGCATTCGCGTTAAAACATCTTCTTTTACACGTCACTTTGTAAACTCATCTTTGGTTCGTGCCAAAGCTTCGGGTTACTACATCAACTCCATTTTGGCTAACCAAGAAGTAACTGCCAATGGATATGACGAAGCCTTATTGCTCGACACAGAAGGCTATGTTTCTGAAGGTTCAGGCGAAAACCTCTTTATGGTTCGCAACGGAATTGTTTACACACCAGACCTAGCTTCTTGCCTGGATGGCATCACACGTGACTCCGTCATTCAGATTGCCAAAGATCTTGGCTATGAAGTACGTGAGAAACGCTTAACTCGTGATGAAGTGTATTCAGCTGACGAAGCATTCTTTACTGGTACTGCTGCCGAAGTAACGCCAATTCGCGAACTTGATGATCGCACGATTGGTGATGGCAAACGCGGCCCGATTACTGAAAAAATTCAGAAGGCTTACTTCGATGCTGTTTACGGCAGAAATGATAAGTACAAATCTTGGCTCACCTTCGTTAAATAAATTAATAATATTTAGCCCCTAGAAAGTAAGTGATGACTCAATCTCAAGCTGTGATGGTCGATGGCAAAGATCTTCCTTTGCACTGCCCCACAAATAAAACGCCTGCATGGAACTCTCATCCACGCGTCTTTTTAGATATCACAAAGACTGGGGGAGCGAAGTGCCCATACTGTGGCACAGAGTACAAGCTGATCCCTGGCACCGAGCCTCACGGGCATTAAGTCACATCAGCACCCCATTCATTAAGGGGTGCTGAGTCGGGATACATCTCATGCAAGGTATTCTGATCATCGCCCCAAACTGGATTGGGGATGCCGTCATGACGCAACCATTATTAGCTGCTCTAAAGAATCAATATCCAGACTCCAAAATTGATGTGCTTGCTAGCAATTGGGTAGCACCTATTTATCGCGCATGCACTGAAGTCAGCGATGTAATCGAAGCTGATTTTCAGCATAAACAATTGCAGTGGAGCTTACGTAAGCAATTAGCAAAAGATCTGCAATCGAAAAACTATCAAGCTTGTTTTGTGCTTCCCAATAGCCTAAAGTCAGCACTCATCCCCTGGCTAGCAAATATTCCTTTTCGCATTGGCTACCGCGGTGAATTACGCTTTGGATTAATTAACGTAGCGCTCGATAATCCAAGCAAAGTAAATCGCCCGCCAATGGTGGAACATTACCTAGCACTGAGTCAACTACTTTCGGATGGAGAGTCAATCGCAGCAGGATCGCTGACGCCCAAGCTCAATGTAGCCTCAACCGCTAACCAATCTATCAACAAAAAATTGTCGGATGCAAATCTTGATCCCAATTCAGTATTTGTCTTTTGTCCAGGCGCTGAATATGGCCCAACAAAACGCTGGCCCGCTGCTCACTTCGCAGCATTAGCAAACAATCTTATCCAAACTCATTCGAATGCAAACATCATTCTTCTGGGCGGCAAGAGCGATCATCAACTAGCCGAAGAAATTCTTCAGCAATCCCAGAATCGAACAAATATTCATAACTGGTGCGGCAACACATCTCTAGATGAGGCCATCGCATTAATTGGCGCAGCTAAAGCGGTTGTCAGCAACGATTCCGGATTGATGCATATTGCCGCAGCCCTCAAAATACCCCAGGTGGCTATCTTTGGTTCAAGTGACCCAGCGCACACCCCTCCTCTGTCAGAGAACGCAAAGGTAATTTGGCTAAACCTACCGTGTAGCCCTTGTCATAAAAAAGAATGCCCTCTTGGCCATCTAAAGTGCCTAAAAGATATCCTCCCGCAACAAGTATTCGCTACACTGAATACATTGCTATAGCCAACAGGAACATTAGCCATGACCAAGCTCGCTAGACTTTTTGATAATGCCGATGATGTGGTTGATGCTTGGCGCGATGCTCTGCGTCACCGCGATGTCCAAGGCGCTCTAGCAATTTGGATGGATGATGACTCCATCACCTGTGTACTACCAGAAGGTCATCGACTCAGTGGTCATGCTGAAATCCGGGAAGGCCTAGAAAGATTGCTTTCAAAGCAAGCTTTATTCTTGGAGCCTATCGCTTGTATTAGCCACTCTATTTTGGGTGCGGCGATTTATGACACTACTGAAGCCGTTCATTTCAGAGCAGATCAAATTGAAGCAGAGTTTTTTCTAAACATCACTTTGGTGCTCTTGCAAGATAGTCAAGGTTGGCGCATTGCTCACTTACATGCTAGCCGATCAACTGACGATACCTTCGACGCACCATCAACACCTCACGGCTTCCACTAAATAAATGGATGAGAAAGTATTACGCTCACTCATCAAATGGCCCAATGTGCCAGATTGCTATGGCTGGCTTGCTTTAGATCGGAGAGGCCAATGGCGTATGCGTGACGAATTCGCCCAGCAAAATGGATTGCCAGGCCAAGTAATTGAACACAGTGCCCTTAAAGAATTTATTACCCGCAATTACGCTTGCGATAACGCAGGGAGATATTTTTTCCAGAACGGTCCGCAACGGGTATTTATTACCATAACCAGCACCCCATGGATTGCACGCATCATTCCCGGCGAAGATGCCCTAAAGATAATTACACAATGTCAGACTGAGATTAATCCAAGCTCGGCCCTAAGCGATGAGAACGGCAATATTTATATTGCTGGCTCAATGAAGCAAAGCATTTACAAAGATCTAACAGCTCAGCAGTTTGAGACAGCAGAATGCCCCGGGATTGCGCTACTACACGATCACGACTTGAATCAATTTTCTGAGCTAGCTAAATTACGCGAGCAAGCTTGCAGTTTTGGGGGTTCATGGAATTGGCAAGGCAAACAACTAGGACTTGATCCCATACTCTCAGAAGAGCTAAGTAAGTACTTCGGATTCATCAAGGATCCCAAGCCACTTTAATTAGTCAAGGCTAGCCAGGGAATTGTTTTCCCTGCTCCTTTAACTCGTCTCGATATTGCCTCTGCATCTCTCTAAGACGTGCATCAATGCTGGAGCTTTGATAAAAATCGGCACCCCCCGCACTTCGTGCAATCTTGAGCTGCTCAATAGCGGAAGGCCAAGCCCCCTCTAGAGCATACTTTTCACCCAAAGCAAAGTGACGCATGGGAACATTTTTCGCTTGATCATATGCATTAGAAAGCATGCTCCACCAAAGGATTTCATTAGGCTGCGCACGTGTGCGCGCCTTTAACCAAGCAATAGCATCGTTTGTGCGTCCCATTTTGAGCTCCGCATTGACCATTGCGGCACCAGCAGCATATGACTGGGGGTAGGCGCGTAATGCATTCTGCGCGATCTGCAGCGCCTCTTCATTTCTTCCTTTTGCCAATGCCAATTCAGAGGCGGTAATTTCAAGCGATAAACTTTGACGCTGAATTGGGGAACCTAGTGCACTTGCCTTTTGAGCTAAATTACGCGCTTGTTGCAAATCAGACTCAGCTTGATCCCATTTCCCTTGTCGTTGCGCGATCAAAGCCAAGCCATAAAAACCTTCCATTTGCTTGCCCACTTGAGGCTGTTTGCTCAGGCTATCAAATGTATTTTTTAAGTCGTAGAGACCACTGGAGGTACCCGCTTGCTCCATTCGTGCTCGAGCTTTAATAAAATAAAACTCCACAACAGTAGGAACATTGCGCGTTGGAACAGTACGCGCCCGGTCTTGCATATCCGCAATGCGATCTGTTGTAAGAGGATGAGTTCGGACATAAGTAGGAACGCCCTTGTCCATGATTCCAGTGGCTTTTTGCAAGCGTTGAAAAAATCCAGGAGCACCATTAACGTCATAGCCACTGGCATCCAAAATCTGAAAGCCAATGCGATCGGCTTCACGCTCGGCATCCCTTGAGTAAGAAAGTTGATTATTAATGGCAGCAGCTTGTCCACCTTGCATTAAACCCGCTGCCGCTTGAGGATTACGCGACATTGCCAAGGCACCCAACACCATACCCGCGATTGCAATCATCGTATTGGTGGTTTGTTTATCCATCTGCCTAGCCAAATGGCGCTGCAATACGTGGCCAGTTTCATGACCCATTACAGAAGCAACTTCAGAGTCTGACTCTGCACTCACAATCAAGCCCGTATGAAAACCAATAAATCCACCAGGCAATGCAAACGCATTAATGCTGGTGTCCTTCACGGCAAATAATTCGAAGTTGTAAGCGCTGCTACCTTGCTCATTCGCTCCGCCAAGTTGTAGCTTCTTAGCAGCTTGCAATAGACGTCGCTCCATTTGATTGAGGTAATCGTAAATAGGCAAATCATTTGAATAATCTGCATCAGGTCTAATCTGACGCATGATCATTTCGCCATACTTCCGCTCGTCTACGCGACTTAAGGCATCACCACCTGGATCACCCATATCTGGCAACACAATCGTTGGCTGGCTTTGTAGGTTATTTCGGGTTGGGGCATTCGTAGGTCGCGCATCGGGAGACTGCATAGCGCGATTGATGTTCTGGATCGCCGCTGAATTACCTTCTACGGAAACATCGCCTACTGGAGCAGGTCCAGCAGAATAAGCAGAAGGCACGCAAGAGCACCATAAAGCCAGCACAAGCTGACCTGCTACCAAGCGGCGCCAAATTGCGGTATTTTGTCCTAACTTCAATTCCTTCATCCCTATATGGTAAAACTTATCCCATGAACAAACTAACTCATTTTGATGCTAGTGGCCAAGCCCATATGGTAAATGTGGGAGAAAAGCCCCATACGCATCGTATAGCCATTGCGACAGGCAAAATTACGATGCTTCCAGAGACCTTCAAAATGGTCGAGGGCGGCACTCATAAAAAGGGTGATGTTCTTGGAATTGCCAGAATTGCAGGTATCCAGGCATCTAAAAAAACCTCGGAATTAATTCCGCTATGCCACCCGCTGGCATTAACCCACGTCAGCCTAGAGTTTCGTCTAGACCCAAAAACCAATAGCATTGGCTGTCAAGTTAGAGCAGAAACAACTGGGCCAACTGGCGTAGAAATGGAAGCCCTCACTGCAATCCAAGTGGCCTTACTCACAATTTATGACATGTGCAAAGCAGTTGATAGAGGAATGGTGATGGGTGAAGTAATGCTTTTAGAAAAGAGTGGGGGTAAGTCTGGCCCTTGGGCAGCGGAGAAGTAAACTCTAACCTAATAAACAACAACGAGAGTATAAAAATACTCTTAGCCTAATTGATATAAGTTTTTGATGATTTTATTTTTATCTAAACAGATTTGGCTTTTTCTTATTCCTTTGTTCTTTATCTCTAACTCGCTGTTTCTGCCAATGAAATAAGCTACGCCTTTAAAACCATAATGACCTTCGAAGATGTGAAGAAAGTTATGGCAGCCTTGATTAAGGCTGCTAAGTAAGACTGGATAGCCTTACCGAGCAGGACTTGAAAGCAAACCCTGCACCTAAAAAATTAAGCTTCTATAAAAAGATGGGTTAAATGGGATCTCAGCCAAGACTCCATTTACAAGACTGGGGAAAATAAACAGATCCCCTTTTTGGCTTATTAGCCCCTCATGAAAATGAACATGCTCACATATTTGTGTTCTTAGAACATTCATACCGCCCTGATCATTTTTCAAAATCTTAATTTTTGACCCAAGATATGGATTTAAGTTTTCCAGTACAAATTTCAACTTATAAATCCCAAGTCCACCAAAAGCTGAATCAACTTTAATAGGGGGTTTGTTGGTCTCAATCGATAAGACCCTCTTGGCAAACGTTTGGGCAAACGCCTGCTCATCTGAAACCCTATTTTCATGAGCGTAATCAAAAACCTCCTGCCAAGCATCGCAAGGGCATAAATCTTTGCTTCTTAATGCCCACATATCAAAATAACTGCCCTGTTGATTTGCAAAGACCGCAGCTCTTGAGTCTAATTCACTCAAAAAGGCCAACGCATCAGAAAATGCGAGTATAGGCACTTGATGCGTATTCCCCTCATCCATATCCAGCACCACTAAAAAATCAAATCCCCTTAGCTTGGGGTCAGACTTTATAAATTCCAAATACGCATTCCTTACCATTTCAAGCCTCAGAGTGCGAACTGGTATCTGATTTAATCCATCTAAACTTATAAAAGTAAAATTAGGTTTATTTAAACCAAAATTTTGAATATCTATCTTTGTCGAATCTGTAGAATCATTCTCGACAAAAACATAAGCGGTCTCAGAAGCCAGGTGAGACATATTTTCAATATTTTGAAAAACTGCGGGTAAATGTTTTGCGCTATTTTGAACTGGCCCAGCAAATATAATTTTGGGAGTCATAAATTGAATATTTAATAACTTATGCAAAATAACATTTTAACGTTAATGGCAGTCATGATTAAGATAACCTCACAGCAAGCAATAGCAGTAAGTCGCCAGCTCTGGCTAGATTAGGGATTTGTATAATTGGCGGTGAAAACTATGGCTAAACATAATGCCAATTACCAAGCAAAACAGGCGTTAAAGCTACGTTCGATCTAATCCCAAAATACTTAGGTATTTCTCGACCAATACCCAATTGCTCAACCAAATTTGAAAAAACCGAATCAACCAGAACTAGAGCTTTAGCATTCTCAAGTATTTTTAACCAATCAAAAATAGAATCCGTAATTTCTGAAATCTCAATAATTTGATAACCATTTTCCCTGGCTCCATCCAAGGTAAATTTTTTAGTCTTATCAGAACCAACCTGATGAACAACCATATATTTTTCTTGCTTAACTAAATGAGAAAATAATTCATTTTCTCTAGAAAAATTTCTATGCAAGCAATTATCTAAATCCCACTTTTTGGAAAATGGGACATTACTAATTGCATATTTATATTGGTCAAATTTTAGGACTCCCTGTAGTAGTTTGTTAGGCAGATCTAAATGAGAGGACAGATAACTATAAAGAATTACAGCGTCTTCAACGCCCACATCCGTCAATAAATCTAAGGGTGTTTGATAAAAAAAATCTTTAGCATTTTTGGGGACAGCAATCCAATTTACCCAAGGAACTGCCTCTCTAAAAGAGGATATAAAATCCTCATCAATTGGCCAAAAAACTTCATTGCCGCTATCGCTAAAAAATTTAGCGATAGGCAATGCAATGATAATGTCTCCCATGCCACGAGTCTGTATGATGCCGATTTTCACAATACCCTAATCCCCTGCCTTAAAAAATGCAAATGCCAATAAAAAGATATTTATAGCAAACATACCAATTGCATAAATTTAACCCCTTCATTTTTTGGTCAATTAAAGGCCAATCACTAGCAAGTAGCATGAAAAATACTTACTCCGATTCTTACATTCCAGCGTTAATTTTATTCAGCCAACCTGCTAAGAATTTATGAATAGCTTAAGCAATACCATCTGTTTTTTCTCTTTTTGATATCCCAGATATATTGCTCCAGCTGCTAGCTTTAAAATTTCTCTTGCATATTTTTATTGACGTGAAGCCCTAAATGGCAAAATAAAATGATCCTTTGCAAAAGAAGTTGCTCTAAAATAATTTAAGAGACGAATGTTCTGCAAGCTAAAAATTATTTAATTACCTTTAAAATCATCCTATATTCTTGTATTACGTTATTTCTATCAAGCGCAATACGGTTCAAATCTGCAATACTTAGCTCTTTTTTATCAAACATATCTTGATAGTAAGGGTCGAGAACCTGAATTGTCTCAAGCAACTCAAAATCAACATCTAAGTACAGAGCTAACGGTGTATTGGCGATATTATTCTGCTTCCAAATTAGATTGTTCTTTTTACTAAAAAGGTTAAGTACTAGAGGATTTATTACCCTTACATGTGTTGGATCGCCTATAAAGTGCTCATGCCGTGGATGTGGAACATTCACAAATATCCTTGCATTAGGCTTTGATATTCGATATAGCTCTTTCATTACCCCCAAAAAGATATCGGGTGTCTGCCCAAGATGTTCAAGGCAGTGGTTAAAAACAACCTCATCAGCCTCACTGCTATTAATGGGCCAAGGAAATTGCTCTAGGTCGATTTGCAGGTCTGGAACGCATTCAGAATATCGATCTACATTTACATAATCATGCAACTTATTTAATCCGCAGCCCATATTAAACTTCATTTGCATTCCTTAAAATTCTTGTTTCACTCTTTGGGTACACTCTAGAATACATGAAGCGAGATAATAGCTCATGGGCGTAAGTCTCAGTTACTTTTTTGTGCAATAAATTAACAATATGTCAAAACCATATGACCCAAAGGCCCTTATGAAATCTAATATTTAGACCCACTTTTTAACAGGTACTTTAATTTTTCCAATTTCCCTCTCACCGCCGTTCAAATAGCCCTACTCACAATCTACGATATGTGCAAGACATTTGATAGAGGAATGGTGATGGGTGAAGTAAAGCTTTTAGAAAAGAGCGGCGGTAAGTCCGGCGAGTGGAAGGCGTAATAAATCAATTGAAATAAACCACCAAACTTAGGTGGTTTATTTAGCCCTAATAAGTTACTTACTGATTCTGCACTCTGAAGGTAATAACTGCGGTATCAAATTGGTTTGAGTGGATCTACAAGACCAGCCGCCTGCCCAGGTTGCACCTTCTGGCATAGATAAATCAATTGGTTTCGGTGAATTTGCATCAGGTTCATTAGTGGGCACCAGGTGCAAAGTATTTTTCCCTTCTGGCGCTACGCTGATCTGGTAGTCAATTGCGATAGCACCTGATGGTGTAATCTCAATCAACTTCACACTTCGTGTTGGGGTAAAACTAAAAGAGCCGTGGGTAGCCTCATCCATAGGAACAGTTCCGCGACTAGCAAATGCTTCCGTTACAGCAAGCTTGGCGCTTGACGATAGATTCATTCCCTCTACAACACGAGTTCGAGCAATATAGTCTTGATACTGCGGCACTGCTACCGCTACTAAGATGCCAATAATGGCCACCACAACCATCACTTCAATCAACGTAAATCCAGCCTCACCTTGATCTTGTGCCTTTTGAATTTCTTGAGAACTTGTTTTCATATCTTCTGCTCCTGAGGTCAAATACCTCATATTCCAGTCTATACCTCCTTTGAACAAGGTAAAAGAAAATAAAAAAAGCCGACTATAGAAGCCGGCCGATTCTGATTTTGAATTCAGAAATAAATTTCGCTTTATTTAGTCTCTTATTTAGCCTCTTTGCTGGCATTTTTTTTCTTCAAATATGTACCCAGCAAAATCACGATCGCCACCCCAATACCCTCAAAGATCATGTGAGCATCTTCAAATGCAGCCTGCATTGACTCTTTAATTGCAGGGTCTTCCACCAACATACCGCCAGCCAAAAGACCCAATAAGCCAGCACCTAAAGTAATAATGATTGGAAAGCGATCCATTACTTTTAACAACATCGTGCTGCCAAAAATAATCAATGGAATAGACAAGCCAAGACCAATGATGAGTAAAGCCAAGCGAGTTTCTTCCGGCCCTTTTTGAGCGGCAGCAGCAACAGCCAGCACGTTATCTAAACTCATCACCAAGTCAGCAACCAGAATGGTGCGAATAGCGCCCCAAATATTGGAGCTACCTTCCATCTCCCCTTCATCATCACTATCAGCCAATAACTGCACCCCGATATACACCAATAGAATCGCGCCAATGATCTTCAGATAGGGCAAGGTCAATAGCTGCACTGCGGTCACGGTCAACACGACGCGCAAGATAATTGCTGCAGCACTACCCCAAAAAATCGCCTTCTTTTGCTGATGTGCGGGCAAGTTACGTGATGCCAAAGCAATCACCACCGCGTTATCTCCCGATAACAAGATGTTGGCAACAATAATCGATAAAAGTGCAGCCCAAAACGCTGGGCCTGAAAATGCTGAAAAATCCATTGTGTCTCCCTACTGTATTTATTTTTTTATCTACAACACTTCAAATACTACAAAAAGGGCGCCGGTTAGCAGCGCCCTTTTTTAATTACAACATTGCCTTTAATAGCGCAGCCATCTCAGATGGGTTCTTAGTTACCTTGAAGCCGCACTCTTCCATTACAGCGAGCTTGGCATCCGCAGTATCAGCACCACCAGAAATCAATGCGCCAGCATGACCCATACGCTTTCCAGGAGGAGCAGTTACGCCAGCGATAAAGCCAACTACTGGCTTCTTCATGTTTTCTTTGCACCAGCGCGCTGCTTCAGCCTCATCTGGACCACCGATTTCACCGATCATGATGACAGCATCAGTTTCTGGATCTTCGTTGAACATGCGCATTACATCAATATGCTTGAGACCATTGATTGGATCACCACCAATACCAACTGCTGTAGATTGACCTAAGCCAATTGCAGTTAATTGACCAACAGCTTCGTATGTCAAAGTACCAGAACGACTTACAACGCCAATGCGGCCTTTCTTGTGAATATGGCCAGGCATGATGCCGATTTTGATTTCATCAGGAGTAATGATTCCTGGGCAGTTAGGGCCAAGCAATAAAGTTTTTTTGCCGCCCTTTGCTTCTTTAGCTTTCATTTTGTTACGTACTTCAAGCATGTCGCGCACTGGAATGCCTTCTGTAATACAGATAACAAAATCAAGGTCAGCATCAACAGCCTCCCAAATTGCGGCAGCTGCGCCAGGAGGCGGAACATAAATAACTGAGGTTGTTGCACCTGTTTGCTGTGCAGCCTCTTTTACTGTCGCATAAATTGGAATATCAAAAATAGATTCGCCAGCTTTTTTCGGATTCACGCCAGCAACAAAACAGTTTTTGCCGTTTGCGTATTCCTGACATTTTTCAGTATGAAACTGACCGGTCTTACCAGTAATACCTTGTGTAATGACTTTGGTGTTTTTATTAATCAAAATAGACATATTGAAATTCCTGGATTATTTGTTTTTAGCAACAGCAGCAACTACCTTAGTAGCAGCTTCGGCCATTGAGTCGGCGCTAATAATTGGCAAACCTGAATCAGCAAGAATCTTCTTACCGAGCTCTTCGTTTGTACCCTTCATGCGCACTACTAAAGGTACTGTAAGGTTTACCGCTTTACATGCTGTAACAACACCATCAGCGATCACGTCACAACGCATAATTCCGCCAAAGATGTTGACCAAAATGGCTTCAACACTCTTGTTTTTCAACATGATCTTGAATGCTTCAGTTACTTTCTCTGCAGTAGCACCGCCACCAACGTCCAAGAAGTTTGCTGGCTCACCACCAAATAACTTAATGGTGTCCATTGTTGCCATCGCTAAACCTGCGCCATTCACCAAGCAACCAATATTGCCATCCAATGAGATGTAAGCAAGATCGAATTTAGAGGCCTCAATTTCCGCAGCATCTTCTTCATCAATATCGCGATACGCCACGATCTCTGGATGACGGAATAATGCGTTTGGATCAAAGTTGAACTTAGCATCCAAAGCTTTGATCTTGCCATTACCTTCGAGAATCAATGGGTTGATCTCTACCAGAGATGCATCAGTATCCCAGTAGGTCTTGTATAAATTCTTGAACACATCGCGCGCCATTGGAATAGAGGCCTCAGGAACACCAATTCCTTTTGCCACAATGTCGCAATCCGCATTAGTCAATCCGACTAATGGATCAACAAACACTTTAATAATTTTCTCTGGATGTGACTCAGCCACTTCCTCAATATCCATGCCGCCTTCGCTAGAAGCCATGATCACATTCTTTTGTGTCGCACGGTCCGTAACGATACTGAAGTAATACTCTTTCTTAATATCTGCGCCATCTTCGATTAAGAGGCGATTTACTTTTTGACCTTCAGGGCCGGTTTGGTGTGTCTTAAGTTGCATACCCAAGATTTCAGAAGCGTATTTCTTCACTTCATCCATACTCTTAGCCAACTTCACGCCACCACCTTTACCGCGTCCACCAGCATGAATCTGGGCTTTTACAACCCACACTGGACCGCCTAGTTTTTCTGCGGCTTTTACCGCCTCATCAACACTAAATGCAGGAATGCCGTTTGGAACAGGCACATTAAATTGGCGCAGAAGTTCTTTGCCTTGGTACTCATGAATTTTCATAATTACTCCGAAACGGTATCTTTTTTAGCAAGCGATGAGGATTTAAAAACAATGTCGCCAAAATCCCATACTTACCCAAGAAATGACTAAATTAGCCAATTTTTGAATAAATGCGTACGGCTTGACCGACTCTCTAAGTCTATCATGTTGCAATGCCGCAAATAGGGTTTCTAGATCCGTAATTGCCCTAATCGGGGGTCTGGCCACCAATAATCTTTGCCACGACATCCAGGCCAAATCCCTTGCTAGCCAAGAAGCGATATTGCCTTGCGCGCTCCTTCTGGTCTTGCGCTTTTACCCCATATTTTTTTGACCAAAGCCCATAAGCACGCTCAAACTCCGTCTCCCTCAAATTCGCCAGAAGTTTGGCTGAGTGCTGGGCATCTACACCTGCTCTTTGCAGATCTTCCTGAATTTTCCGGGTGCCATAACGCTCACCGCGGCGTCGAGCCAGCGCTTCCGCAAAACGCTCATCCGATAACCAGCCGCGAGCTTCAAAATCATCAAGAACTGCCTCAATACTCAAAGCGCTTGCTTGTGGAGTTGACTCAGTTTCAGTCAACTTCGCCCAACGTGCCTCAGATTCAGCAAGCTTTGCTCCTAAAGTTTTACGACTGTATTCTCGCAAGGACAAAAGGCGCAAAGCCCGAGCTTTGAGACTCGGGCTTTGTTTATGTTTTTTACTGCTGACTTCTGTCATCGAGTTATTCGACTTCCTCTTCCTCGCCTAGAACATCTGTCACTACAGCAGATCCAGCTTTAACGCCTAATTTCTCGCGAATTTTTGCTTCGATGTCTTTGGCGATTTCTGGATTCTCTTTCAAGAACTCGCGCACATTATCTTTACCTTGACCAATACGATCGCCGTTATAGCTATACCAAGAACCCGATTTTTCAACAATATCGGCTTCGACGCCCATATCAATAATCTCACCCTCTCTCGAGATACCGGCGCCATACATGATGTCGAAAATAGCTTCACGGAAAGGCGGGGAAACCTTATTCTTCACGACTTTCACGCGAGTTTCATTACCAACAACTTCATCGCCTTTCTTGATGCTACCAATACGACGAATATCCAAACGCATAGAAGCATAGAACTTCAAGGCGTTACCGCCAGTAGTCGTTTCTGGAGAACCAAACATCACACCAATCTTCATACGAATCTGGTTAATGAAGATGACGGTTGTATTCGTACGCTTAATTGCGCCGGTTAATTTGCGCAATGCTTGACTCATCAAACGAGCTTGCAAACCTGGCAAAGAATCGCCCATGTCGCCTTCAATCTCGGCTTTCGGAACCAATGCAGCAACCGAGTCAACCACGATTAAATCAATCGAACCAGAACGCACTAATGCGTCTGCAATTTCCAAAGCTTGCTCACCAGTATCAGGTTGAGAGATTAATAAATTATTTACATCAACACCCAACTTACCAGCGTACTGAACATCTAACGCATGTTCAGCATCAATAAACGCACAGGTGCCACCAAGCTTTTGCATTTCTGCGATTGCATGCAAAGTTAAAGTGGTTTTGCCGGATGACTCAGGTCCGTAAATTTCAATCACGCGACCACGCGCAAGTCCGCCAACTCCGAGTGCGATATCCAAACCTAGAGAACCGCTGGATACCACCTGAATATCTTGACTAATTTCAGCATCGCCCAATCTCATGATTGAGCCTTTACCAAACTGCTTCTCAATTTGCGCTAAAGCTGCTGTTAGCGCCTTTTGCTTGTCTCCACTCATGCCTTCAAACTCCGAAGAGGCTGACTTTCTTTTATCATCCAAGGCCATTTTTTATTCCTTTTTCGCTTTGTATTGGGCTATTTCCCGAATTTTTATCTACTTTCCAACAACTTAGGAGTTACTGTATATAAAAACAGTATCCTTTGCAAGCGACTTTTTTAAAGAATTTACGGATTTCCCGCTAATCCATGCTCAATTGGGGTTCGATCCCAATAGAAAAAGAGCGGAATAGCCAATGCCCAAACCACTCCAACCAGTATTAGGCCGACTGTTTGACCACCAGAACCCCAAGACCCAGCCCCCATACGGATGCCAGCCTCGTAGGACATTGGGCCGCAAATACCACCCAAAATAGCCCCTAAGATGGGTCTGCCTCGCAACCAAGAAAGCGATCCATTAATAGTGGTAGCCACCAACACCCATAAAACCCACATCCAAACAGGAGAAAGATGGCCCGTGGGCCAAGAATCCTGGAAATTCAAATAACCGAGCTGCACCAAGAGGCTATCGGCAACAAACCCGTAAACCAATGCCCTACTTAAAAGATGTAGAGATTGCCAGGGCTCATCTAGATACCAGATATGAAAAGCGATATAAGCTAAGGTGAGAAGGACTGCCAACAAAACCTGTTGGTTTGCTGCGCCCAAGATACAAGCGAACCAGCCGAGCTGAAAAAAGACAAAGTTCCAAAATTTAGCCATATCTCAATATCCAGCCAACTTAAGAAAAAAGCCACTGCCGCTGGGCAATGGCTTTTAGATTTGGTGGCGAATCAGGGATTTGAACCCCGGACCTGCGGATTATGATTCCGTCGCTCTAACCAGCTGAGCTAATTCGCCGAAGGTGTGATTGTAGCAAATCCGCCCCATTCTGTAACGGCGTAGCCCATAAACCGTAATATAGGTACATGAAAACGATCTTCCAAAAAATACTGGCATTGCTTGCCTTGGTCGCCTTTGCACCCCTAGGGGCATTTGCCGCTCAAATCTTTATCACCAACTACCCATCCGAAGCAAACGCAAAGGTTTTCGTAACCAAGTACCCGTCAGAGGCCAATTGCATTGTTTATGAGACCCAATACTCCAGCGACAACGAACCTGGTGTGTGGTTTTATACAAAATATAAATCGGATGCTGACCTCATCATCTATTACACAAAGTACAAGAGTGATGCTCGGTGCCGCTATTGATACTAGCGTTTTAGAATTCAAGCAATGAAATTACTTTCAATTTCCTCTGGCAAGGTGATGCCTTTATTTGGCAATCACCATCCAGATTACAAATCCGTTCCATCTGGAATTCGCAAAACCAGTATCAGCAATTTAGAGAATGCTACAAAAATTCAAATTGGTAACTTAGGCATTCAGGGTGACGAACAAGCCGATCTCAGCGTGCATGGCGGTCTTGAAAAAGCTATTTATGTTTACCCGGCAGAACATTACGCGTTTTGGAATGAACTACTCACTCGCGAAACCAAAAAACCAATTGCACTTCAATATGGCAGTCTTGGTGAAAATTTCACTATTGAGGGGCTACTAGAAACCGAAGTCTTTGTTGGCGACAAACTGGTGATCGGTGAACTGCAATTTGCAGTCACTAAATTACGCGAGCCATGTTTTAAATTCAATGCGGCACTTGGCTACAAAGGCGCTGCTAAAGCCATGGTGCAATCGGGCTATAGCGGCTGGTACTTACGGGTGCTCAAGACTGGGATGGTCTCGGCGGGAGAGAAGATTCAGCTAATTCCTGGCCCAAGAGATACGTCTATCGCCCAGCAAAACCGAAATCTTTTAGCTAAGCGCAATCAAAAAGATCTCTGGGATTGAAATAAAAAACCCGATCATTTCTGATCGGGTTTCTAATTTACTGCAGACTAAAGAATCTTAATAATTCTCATTAGTCACGTGCATAAATATCAACATCTTTGGTTTCACGGATAAACAATGTACCGATTACCAAAGTAATAGCGGCAATGATGATTGGATACCAGAGACCGTAGTAAATATTACCGTTCTGTGCAACCAAGGCAAAGGAAATTGTTGGCAATAAGCCGCCGAACCAACCGTTACCAATGTGGTATGGCAATGACATAGAGGTGTAACGAATGCGGGTTGGGAACATCTCAACCAACATCGCAGCGATTGGGCCATAAACCATGGTCACCAAAATCACCAAGTAAACCAACAGGAGCAATACGGCAACATAATTAATTTGTGCTGGATCAGCTTTAGTTGGATAACCTTCTTTGTTCAAAGCTTCGCGAATAGCTTTCTTGAATTCAGCATCTTTTGCCTTTGCTTCAGCAGGATCAATGCCTTTAGCTGTGTAGCCCTGAATTTCAATGTCGCCAATCTTCACAACCGCTGTGGAACCAGCTGGGCCTGGAACAGTGCTGTAGCTAGCAGAGTTTGAAGCCATCACCTGTTTTGCGATATCGCAAGAACTGGTGAATTTCGCCGTACCTGTTGGGTTGAACTGGAATGTACATTCATTCACATCAGCAGTAATTGTTGCTGGTGCAGTTGCCATCGCTTTTTCCAACGCTGGGTTAGCGTAGTGAGTCAAAGCATTAAAGACAGAAACTGGGGTGTTTGGAATGTAGGTAATAACAGCCAACAACAAACCGCCCATGATGATGATCTTACGACCAATCTTGTCTGATAAGCTACCAAACACAACGAAGAATGGTGTGCCGATTACCAATGAAGCAGCAATCAACAAGTTCGCAGTTTTTGCATCCACCTTCAATACTTGAGTGAGGTAGAACAAAGCGTAGAACTGGCCGGTGTACCAAACTACTGCCTGACCCGCAACCAAACCAAACAATGCCAAGATAACGATCTTCAAGTTCTTCCATTGACCGAATGACTCAGACAAAGGAGCTTTAGATAATTTGCCTTCTTCTTTCATCTTCTTGAAAGCTGGTGACTCATTCATGGACAAACGAATCCAAACAGAGATCGCCAACAATGCGATAGAAACGATGAAAGGAACGCGCCAACCCCAAACATCAAAGTCTGGGCCTGTGAATTCACGTGTGAACAAAATCACGAGCAAGGACAAGAACAAACCTAATGTAGCTGTAGTTTGAATCCAAGCTGTGTAAGCGCCACGACGGCCGTGAGGAGCATGCTCTGCAACATAAGTTGCAGCACCACCGTACTCACCACCCAAAGCCAAACCTTGAAGCATACGTAATGCGATCAAGATGACTGGAGCAGCAACACCAATGGTTGCATAGTTAGGCAGGATACCCACGATGAAAGTCGCACCACCCATCAATAAGATGGTTACCAAGAAGGTATATTTACGACCAATCAAATCACCTAAGCGACCGAATACCAATGCACCAAATGGGCGCACGATGAAACCGGCAGCAAATGCCAAGAGGGCGAAAATGAAGGCAGAGCCAGCATCTAAGCCCGAGAAGAATTGCTTAGCAATAATTGCCGCAAGTGAACCGTATAAATAAAAGTCGTACCACTCAAAAACCGTTCCTAAAGAAGATGCAAAAATAACTTTGCGTTCTTCAGCGGTCATTGGGGCTGCTTTATGCGCTGTTGACATCCGTAGCTCCTAACTTATTTTTATTGAAATAAAAAACAACGGATTGATTATGCTGTGAAAAAAAACCAAGAAATTCACTAGTTAGGGTAATTCCTCATCAATTGACGTGGGGGTTTTCCCGAGAAAGTACAAAAGCAATTGCGTTAAAGCAACAAACATTCGCCTGATGTCTAATATCAATAAACATATACAACTAGGGACAAATAACCATGCAACCAAAATGGGGAATTAGAGGGATGGCAGTAGCGCCTCACTCTCTCGCATCTGAATCTGCTTTAGCCGTACTTCGTGAAGGTGGTAATGCACTTGAGGCAATGGTCGCTGCAGCGGCAACTATTGCGGTCGTCTACCCACACATGAACTCTATCGGCGGCGATTCCTTTTGGGTCATTCACTCACCAGGCAAAGCCATGGGGGGCATTGATGCATGCGGCGCTGCTGCAGGCTTGGCTACCAAAGATTGGTACAGAGAGCATGGCATTACCAAAGTGATCCCATTTAGAGGTCCAGTTGCTGCCAATACTGTTGCGGGAACTATTTCTGGTTGGGGCGCAGCCCACAAACTTTCTAAGCAAGGCTTGGGAGGCAAGATACCCTTATCGCGTTTGCTTTCCGATGCCATTCACTATGCTGAAACTGGCGTGCCTGTTACACACAGCCAATCTAGCCTGACAGCTAAAAAGAGTGAAGAACTGAAATCCATTCCAGGATTTGCTAAAACATTTTTAGTAAATGGCAAAGCGCCGGCGGTTGGTAGCATATTTAAACAAGCGCGTCTCGCAAAGACATTGCGACAGATTGCCGAAAAAGGAACGGATGATTACTATCGCGGCGAACTTGCAGAGTTAATCGGCAAAGAACTGACTGATATTGGAAGCCCTCTTCGCTTAGCCGATCTTCATCGCCATCATGCAAAGCTGATTGACCCTCTAGAGCTCAAGCACAGCATTGGCAATGTTTACAACATGATTCCGCCAACACAGGGCGTAGTCTCTCTCATGATTGTTGGCATTTTGGACCAATTAAATTTGAAGCGTTTCAAGGTTGATAGCGCTGAATATGTGCATCACTGCGTTGAGGCAACCAAGCAGGCATTCAAGATTCGAGACCAATTTGTTACAGATCCCGCTTATATGACCAAGAATGCGCAATCATTCTTATCCCCAGCGTTTCTGAAAAAACTCGCCAAGAATATTGATCCCAATAGAGCATTGCCTTGGGGTCAAGGCAAAGGGCCTGCCGATACGATTTGGATGGGCGTGATTGATGGCGACGGTAATTGCGTTTCCTTTATCCAAAGCATCTATCACGAGTTTGGCGCAGGAATCGTTCTACCTAAGTCTGGCATCAATTGGCAAAACCGCGGTTGCAGTTTTTCTCTGGATCCAAAAACACTCAACCACCTCGAGCCCTATCGCAAACCATTTCATACCCTTAATCCGGCAATGGCCTTATTTAAAGATGGTCGCTCAATGGTCTACGGAACTATGGGAGGTGATGGTCAACCACAAACGCAATGTGCGGTATTCACACGCACTGCTACTTATGGACTTGATCCACAAGATGCCATCAGTCGTCCTCGCTGGTTGTTGGGTCGCACTTGGGGGCAGACGAGTGACAGCCTAAAACTAGAATCTCGTTTTAGCCCATGGGTTGCAAAAGAGTTGCATGCTTTGGGTCACGAAATCGAAATGCTCGATGCATTCGATGAGACAGTGGGTCATGCAGGCTGCATCATTCGCGAACCTTCAGGCACCCTACGCGGAGGCTGGGATCCTCGTAGCGATGGCGCGGTTAGCGCGTTTTAGTAATAAATAGTTTGGGTACGCGCAGATCCCAATAAATTGCGGCTGCGCGTAATCCAAATATTCCCAACATACAAAGAACTGAACCCTCGATTGCATATTGAGGAAGAAAGTTCAAAATTAAAACGTAAGCACAACATCCAAATGTCACCGGAATGGCGTAGAGTTCATGCGACATGATGAGCGTTTTTCTTCCAGCCAAAACATCTCGAATTAAACCACCGCCGATTGCAGTAATCACGCCCAAAATCACTGGGGCTACTGGCAAACCATAATTCATGCTCCAAGCTTTGTCTGCACCCTGTATCGCAAAAAGCGCGGCGCCAAAACCATCGATATAAAGCATCCAACGATAAATCTGCGGTTGCGTGAAAAATGATTCAGCAACAAAAGTTAGAACGCTTGCTCCCAAAGCAAGCCATACATATATTTGATTCTCAGACCAAAAAACAGGGGCTTCCAAAATAATGTCGCGAATGGTTCCACCACCAATCGCAGTAATTAAGCCCAATACCAATACGCCAAAAAGATCGACCCCGCGATCCGCTATCGCCAGTACGCCAGTGACCGCAAATGCCATGGTTGCGATCACGCCAACCCAAAACTGAATATGTTCCATGGCAATCAGTCTAAATCACTTTAAATAAACTTCGTCCAAATTCACCGCCCTGAATATACTGAGAGTAATCTATTAAGCAAAATATAAGATGATCACGAAATCGAATTCCAAGCCTAGGCTCTATAGTTTTTGGCGCAGTTCAGCCGCCTTCCGTGCTCGTATTGCCCTCAATCTCAAAGGCATTTCCTACGACATCATTCCCGTGCATCTCACAAAAAATGGTGGCGCCCAATTTGATCCAGAATACTCAGAAAAAAATCCGACTCACTTAGTGCCCCTATTTGAAGATGATTTAGCAAATATTCATCAATCATTAGCGATCATTGAGTATCTAGAAGAGACTCATCCTAGCCCACCCCTCTTACCCTCATCACCAGGTGATCGTGCTTGGGTGCGTTCCTTAGCAATGGACATCGCTAGTGATATCCACCCCATCAATAATGTCCGCGTTCTACGGTATCTATTGAAAAACTTGGGCTGCAGCATTGAGTCAAAAGATATTTGGTATCAGCACTGGGTTCAATTGGGCCTTAATAGTCTTGAGAAACAATTGAGCATTGATTCTCGGGTGGGGCTATTTGCCTATGGAGATCAACCAGGGCTTGTAGAAATCTGTTTAGTGCCGCAATTATTCAATGCTCTGAATAGCGGAATGGATTTGAGTCCTTATCCAACCCTAGTCAAGATTCTGCACGAGTGCCTAAAGTTGCCCGCCTTTATTGATGCCTCTTGGGAGAAGCAAATAGATGCTGAAGGCTCAAACCCCAGCATTCCACCACAAAAATAATGACAGAGTTAACAAAGAGCCAACCGTAGTAATCAATACGACCCGCGAAATCAAACTGCCATCGGCTTTGTAATATTGAGCCAACATAAAGGGTCCTGTGCCTGTTGGGAGCGCGCTCAAAATCACAATGGCATTTAACCAAAGTGTCGGCAAATTTAGAATGGGACCCGCAATAAACCAGGCGATAAGAGGCTGAATAAACAGTTTTGCGATACTTACGCTCCATGCTTGACTAGCTGAAGCCTTACTTTTTTGCAGCAGAAACAATCCAATAGAAACCAAAGCGCATGGTGTTGCTGCTGCTGCCAAGAACGTAATGACTTGAGCGATTGGGTCATACAGAGATTGGCCAGTAGATGCCCATACCAAACCAGCTACTGGAGTAACTAACAAAGGGTTAGCACAGAGCGACTTTAATACGCTTAACAAAATTTCATGATGTTTTTTATGCGACAGAATATCGATCTCGATTAACACCGTCGCTAATGCAAACATGACAAACACTATAAAAGTAGAAATAATTGCTGGGGCTATTCCATCCTGACCCAGCGCAAGAGCGCACAGTGGTATACCCATGTAACCCGTATTTGAATAGGATGCACTTAAACCATTAAAGCTTGCTGTAGCCAAATCTCTTTTCTTGAAATAACTAATGCCAAGCACTAGCAAAAAGACAACGAAACAACTAGAGAAAAAAGCAGCAATAAAACCTGGTTGCCAAAGAGTTTGCCAACCGCTATTGGCGGCAAAATTAAATAGCTGTGCAGGAAGTGCCAACCAAACTACAAAACGATTGAGCTCAACAGAGGCGCTTTCTCCCAATTTCCCAGTGCGCCCACAAACATACCCAATCAGTATTAGCGCAAAGACTGGAAGGACTACATTAAATACGTAGATCAAAGGAGCACTTCAGCAGAATTAAGAAATCTTTTTCAGAGTCTTGGCATAGCGTTGCGCGTTTTTGACATAGCGTCCTGCTATCTCTCCAATTCCTGAAATTTGCTCAGGAGTTAAAGTTTTAACCGCTTTTGCAGGTGACCCAATAATCATAGATCCATCAGGAAATTCTTTGCCCTCTGTAACAAGAGCGCCAGCACCCACTAAGCAGTGCTTGCCAATTTTTGCGCCGTTCAGAATCACGGCGCCAATTCCGATCAAACTACCATCGCCAATTTGACATCCATGCAACATTACTTGATGTCCTACAGTGACATTTTTGCCAATGGTAAGCGGGTATCCTGGATCGGTATGTAGAACAGATGCGTCCTGCACATTACTGTCCTCACCAATCTGAATCAAATCGTTATCACCGCGGATAACAACCTTGGGCCAAACATTGGAATTTTTGTGAAGTTCTACTTTGCCGATGACTTCTGCGCTTTCGGCAACCCAAGCACCCTCAGAAAGTTGAGGTGCATTTCCATCTAGTTCAAATATAGCCATGACCCATTATAGGTATGAATCAGGCTATATCAGCATGGCTCCTGAAATGGCTTACCAGTTAGGCTCGCGATCTGGAGTTGAAGAAATGCGGTGAACACTTAAGTCAGCGCCTTCAAACTCTTCTTCATGTGACATCCGAATACCAATGATTGCCTTAAGTGCGCCATAAACAACAAAACCACCAACCAGGGCGATACCCACCCCCATCAAACTACCAATCAGCTGGCCCGTGAAAGTAATGCCGCCGATTCCACCAAGCGCTTTCGTGCCAAAAATACCGGCAGCTAAGCCACCCCAAAGTCCACACAATCCATGAAGAGGCCAAACACCCAACACATCGTCTAACTTCCAACGGTTTTGCACCAAGGTAAACATATACACAAATAAAGCGCCAGCAACCAAGCCGACAAATAAAGCGCCAACTGGATGCATCAAATCAGAGCCCGCGCATACAGCAACCAATCCAGCAAGTGGACCGTTATATGCAAAGCCTGGGTCATTACGCCCAATCACCCATGCAGCAAGTGTTCCACCAACCATCGCCATCAAAGAATTTAATGCCACTAGACCACTGATCTTGTCGATTGTCTGTGCGCTCATCACATTAAAACCAAACCAACCTACCGCCAAGATCCAAGCACCTAATGCCAAGAATGGAATGCTTGATGGCGGGTGCGCAGAGATTTGTCCTTCTTTGGTGTAACGACCACGACGTGCGCCAAGCAAGATAACTGCAGGCAACGCAATCCAACCACCAACAGCATGCACTACAACTGAACCGGCAAAATCATGGAACTCTTCGCCAGTTAAACCCTTGATCCATGCCTGAATGCCGTAATGCTGATTCCATGCAATACCTTCGAAGAAAGGATAAACAAAACCAACCAAAACAAAAGTAGCGATCAGTTGGGGATTGAATTTAGCTCTCTCAGCAATACCACCAGAAATAATTGCAGGAATTGCAGCGGCAAAAGTAAGGAGAAAGAAAAACTTCACTAACTCGTAACCATTTTTTTCAGCCAGCAGTTCCGCGCCTGAAAAAAAATTCACTCCATACGCAATGCTGTAACCGATGAAGAAATAAGCAATGGTTGAAACCGCAAAATCCACCAAGATTTTTACCAAGGCATTCACCTGGTTTTTCTTGCGCACAGTACCTAGCTCTAGAAATGCAAAGCCAGCATGCATAGCGAGCACCATGATGGCACCCAACAAAATAAATAGAGCATCACTGCCAGATTTCAAAATTTCCACTTGTTTTCCCCTTTTATTTTTTGCATCATTATGGGGAGTAAATAAACCAATTCAGGTGCAACATGCACTTATTTAGTGCATATACCCTCTAAAATGATGGTTTATGATCAATTTACATTCACTTAAGGGAGAACCCATGAAGAAAGTCCTGTTTTTTCTAGCTGCAATTACAGCATTTGCTGGCCTAGTACAAGCCCAACCAAATGCCGGTGTTAAGGTTCTCAGCACACAAGAGCTAGTAAATGTTTGCAAATTACCAGCAAGCCCGGAATCCCGAAGCTTCTGTATTGGCTACTCAACTGCAATTTATGACACTTATTTGGCTACGCGTCACCCACAGCGCGCAAAACCATTTATTTGCGTAAAACAACCCGCCCCATCCCGCGATGAAGTCATCGCTGATTTTGTGAAGTTCGGACAAGAGAACCCACAAACTGCTGACAAACCAGCAGCCGGAGTTTTCTTAGGTTTCTTGGCGGCAAAGTTCCCTTGCGCCAGAAAATAATCTAATCAATCTACTGAACTCAATTTAATTTAAAGGATCTGTTGATATGAAAAAAATTATCGCAATTACTGCGGCAACTCTTGCAATTGCTGGATGCTCTAACATGAGCAATACTGAACAACGCACACTCTCTGGCGCTGGTATTGGCGCTGCAGCAGGCGCGATCGGCACCGCTATTTTCCATGGCAACCCAATCTGGGGTGCGGTTGGTGGTGCAGCCGTTGGCGCGGCATCAGGCTACATTTATGATTCCTACAAAAAAGAGCAGGCATCTGAATACAACGCTGGCTACAACGCTGGAAAAAATAACAAACCAGCGAACGCACCAAACTAATTACATACTTACTTAACGCTTACTAATAGCATTGCTGCAAAAACTACCCAGCTTGTATTAACTTACAAGCTGGGTTTTTATTTGGATATCCCCTGCTAATGCCTTATGTATTGGGCATTTATTTGCAATTTCAATTAAACGATTTTTCTCTTCTTCAGTAAGGCTCCCTTGCAGTTGAATGTCGCGCGTGAACATCTCAATATCATTCGCTCGCTCAATATCCACTGTCACAATTGCATTCTCTAAGTTCATCGACTTACGACCCGCATACATTTTTAATGTCATGCTCGTACACGCCGCTAATGCCGCGCCTAAATATTCATGGGGCGTAGGGCCAGTATCTTGTCCACCGTTGCTAGCGTAAGCATCAGATAAAAAATGCAAATTACCTGTCTGCAACTTTTGCTGTAGTGGTCCATCCCCAAACTGCGAAACTACTTTTCTCATACTGTCTCCGAAATGGATTAATTATTCATTAGCAAAGCTTAACTCTTTGGTGATTTTGATGGCTTCTCTGCGACTAGCAAATTCGCTTGTTTCCAGGCGCTAAATCCACCCTCTAAATGACAGACATGAGGAAGACCCATGTCTTGCAATGTTTTCGTGGCAAGAGCAGATCGCCAAGCAGAAGCGCAATACAAAATGAAACGCTTACCCTCACCAAAAATGGGTTTGTAGTATGGGCTTTCTGGGTCTATCCAAAACTCCAACATTCCCCGCGGAGCATGCAAAGCGCCAGGAATCATCCCATCACGCTCAAGCTCTCGAATGTCACGAATATCTACAAACACTACATTAGAATCCTGGAGCAATTCTTGCGCCTGATTCAGGGGAACAGTTTCAATTTTCTCCATGGCGCTATCAATTAACGCCCTATAACCAATCTTTAATTTCACCAAAATCTCCTAAAGTGACAATTCTTTTTTTGTTGGGTCACCTGCTAACATTCTCCTATGAACTTTACCCCTATAGAACTTGGTGCAAGCATTATTTTTGCAATTGCCGTTTTGCACACCTTTTGCACTGGCTATTTTGAATCTCTATCAAAACATTCGCCAAGACATGCAGGCCTTTGGCATCTCCTAGGAGAAGTGGAGATTGTATTTGGCTTTTGGGCAGCTGCGCTCATCATCTATATCTGCCTAGCAAGCAACTTAAACGCGGCTAAGTCTTATCTAAACTCGCGCAACTTTACAGAGCCCCTATTTGTTTTTGCCATCATGATCGTCGCTGGCAGTAAACCCATATTGCATTTTTCAACGCAATTACTGCATGCTGTAGCAAACATATTGAAACGCTTACTGGGCATAAGAGGCGCTCCAGTGCTGTACTTTCTAACACTCGGCTTAACACCGCTTCTCGGCTCCTTAATTACCGAACCAGCAGCAATGACCTTGGCCGCATTTTTATTGCGTGATCTAGTGTATCGACATCAATGCTCTAAATCATTGCTGTTTGGCACTTTGGGCGTCCTGTTTGTAAACATATCTATTGGCGGTACTCTGACAAATTTTGCCGCGCCTCCAGTACTCATGGTTGCATCCACTTGGGAGTGGAGCTCAGCATTTATGTTTAATCATTTTGGAATCGAGTCGTGCATTGCCATATTCATGAATGCTCTTGTAGCAACTCTTTTATTTCATCGCCAACTTATTGAACCCTCCGCATCAAGCCAGCATGAAAAAATTCCATTGACCGTAATTGCAGTACATCTGCTTTTCTTGTTGGGCGTGGTGGTATTTGCGCATGACCCAATTATTTTTGTATGGCTACTCTTATTCTTTATTGGCTACACCACTGCATACCCAAAATATCAAAGCCCGCTCATTCTGAAAGAAGCGTTGTTAGTTGGCTTCTTCTTGGCTGGATTAGTGGTACTCGGAGGATTGCAAGGTTGGTGGCTACAACCGATTCTAGAAATGATGAACCCAACCGCTGTGTTCTATGGCAGCTTGGCTTTAACCGCTATTACCGATAATGCCGCCCTAACGTATTTGGGATCCTTAGTAACTGGCACTTCTTTGGACTTCAAGCTTGCTCTAGTAGGCGGTGCAGTTGCGGGTGGCGGCCTTACGGTAATCGCAAATGCGCCAAACCCGGCAGGCATTGCAATATTGCGCAGTTATTTTCCTGGTGGCGCCGTCTCTGCACTTTATCTCCTTTTAGCTGCAATACCACCCACACTAGTTGCAATCGCTGCCTATCGACTACTTTAGATTTAGCAAGCGGTGTACGCTGTAAAATCTGAGCTTCGCCCCCAGCTATAAATCTGAGAACGGCATATGAAAAAGCTCTATATCAAAACCTTTGGTTGCCAAATGAACGAGTATGACTCGGGCAAAATGGCCGACCTCCTCCATGCAGATGAAGGCATGGAAATGACTAACTCTCCTGAAGATGCGGATGTTGTCCTCCTAAATACATGCTCCATACGAGAAAAAGCGGAGGATAAAGTTTTCTCAGATCTTGGACGACTAAGAGAGCTAAAAAAAACAAGGCCCAATTTACTAATCGGAGTTGGTGGTTGCGTTGCCAGTCAAGAAGGTCAACAAATTGTTAGTCGTGCGCCCTATGTCGATGTTGTTTTTGGACCCCAAACCCTCCATCGTTTAACCGACCTTATTGCCGAACGCCGTAAAACAGGAGTTCCGCAGGTTGATATCTCCTTTCCAGAGATTGAAAAATTTGATCAACTACCAGCATCACGTCAAACACGTGGCTCTGCATATGTCTCCATCATGGAGGGTTGTTCCAAATATTGCAGTTATTGCGTTGTTCCCTACACACGAGGTGAAGAGGTATCGCGCCCTTTTGATGATGTTCTGACTGAAGTTGCTGGACTTGCCGCCAACGGTGTCAAAGAAATTGTTTTACTTGGGCAAAATGTAAATGCTTATCGCGGGGAAATGGGTGACACTGCAGAGCTTGCTGACTTTGCTTTACTCATTGAATATATCGCCGAGATACCGGGGATTGAACGCATCCGCTTTACTACCAGTCACCCTAAAGAATTTACGCAACGCTTAATTGATGTATACGCCAAGGTTCCAAAATTGGTAAGTCATCTGCATTTGCCAGTACAACATGGCTCAGATGTCATGCTATCGGCGATGAAACGGGGCTATACAGCGCTTGAGTTCAAAAGCATTATTCGAAAAATGCGTGCAGTGCGCCCTGACCTCACACTATCCAGCGACTTTATTGTTGGCTTCCCTGGTGAGACAGATGCTGACTTTGAAAAACTTCTGAAGATGGTGCGTGACCTGAATTTTGATAACAGTTTTTGCTTTATCTTTAGCCCGCGTCCCGGTACACCCGCGGCAAATCTAATTGATACCACGCCATACGAAGTGAAGTTAAAGCGCTTACAAACACTACTTGCCCTTGTTGAGGAACAAGCCAATCAAATTAGCCAAAAAATGCTGGGCAATATTGAAACTGTTTTAGTTGAAGGCTTGGCAAAGGATGGAGTTAACCTACAAGGCAGGGCTGAGAATAATCGCGTAGTTCACTTTACTGCGCCCAGCGATCAAATCGAATCTCTCACAGGACAAATGGTCGATATCCAAATTACCGAAGTACTCAATTACACTCTCAGGGGAGAGATGGTAGAAGCACATGCCAGCTAAATTAATCATTGATCTCCAGTTTGCTAGCCCAGCTCTTGAAAGCGTTATTGAAAAGACTGCCTCGGCAGCGCTCATCAAAAAATGGGTCAAAAGTACGGGCGCAGCATCGGGATTAATTACTCTTCGGTTTGTAAATGCCGCTGAAGGCAAAAAGCTAAACGCCTCTTTTCGTAAAAAAGATTACGCCACAAATGTACTTACCTTTCCTTACGAGCACTCAAAAAATAGCCTCATGGCAGACATCATTTTTTGCCTGTCTATCATTCAAAAAGAAGCAAAAGATCAAGGAAAGACATTAAAAGCCCATTTGGCGCATTTAATTATTCATGGATGTCTACATGCTCAGGGCTACGATCATGAAAACGATCGAGATGCGAAAAAGATGGAAGCTCTAGAAATTAAAATCCTTAAAGCACTCGGATTTACCAATCCCTACCTAAACTCATAATTTTCATTTGTCATCGTTCTACGCTATTCTTGCTATATGCCTGACCCCAAATCCCTTTTAGATCGCCTGGCCGATTTCTTATCGCCACAGCCAATCAGCCCCAGTGAGCGACGTCAAGAACTGATTGAAACGCTACGTGAAGCCCAAACAGAGGGATTAATTGATGCTGACGCACTTTCTATGATTGAGGGCGTCTTTCAGGTGGGACAACTCTGCGCACGAGATATTTTGGTGCCGCGAGCACAAATTGACTGGATTGATATCAATCTTCCTTTGGCGGAGTTAATGAAGATTGCAATCGAAGCCGCTCACTCTCGCTTTCCAGTCTTTGAGGGAACGCGAGACAACGTGATTGGTATTTTGCTTGCCAAAGACTTGTTACGTCATGCAACTGAAAAAGATTTTCAAATAAGAGACTGGTTACGTCCTGCAGTATTCATCCCCGAATCAAAACGTCTTAGTGTCTTATTGCGCGACTTCAAAGATAATCGTAATCACTTAGCCATCGTTGTCGATGAATATGGTGGTGTAGCCGGCATCATTACTATTGAAGATGTTCTTGAACAAATTGTTGGCGATATTGAAGACGAGCACGATATTGATGAGGAAGCCGACAATATCATCGCACTTGATAATGGTGATATCCGAGTTAAAGGCATTACCGAGCTTGATCAATTCAATCAAACAATCGGCACACACTTTGCGATTGAGGATATCGATACCGTTGCTGGCTTAGTGATTCAGCATTTAGGGCGCGTTCCAAAAGTAGGTGAACGCATCACTATTGACGGCATTGAATTTGAAGTGCAGCGAGCCGATCCACGACAAATACACGTGCTGCTAGCGCGGCAATTGCCTCAATAAATCGACCAGGGCGTAACTTGCTCATTTCCAAGATATTTACAAAACGCACCTCAGCAGGAATTGTGCTTTTTGGACTTGGTGCTCTGCTTGCTCTCGCCGCTGAACTACCCTATGGTGGTTGGCTTCAAATACCAATTCTGAGTATTGTCTGGTGGCGACTTCGCAATGAGACATCTCAAACAACAAAGCAATACTATGCTTACGGACTTATTTTTGGGCTTGGTTATTTTCTAATCGGATTGTGGTGGCTATACATCAGCATGCACGATGTTGGGGGCATGAATCCCATGCTGTCAGCTATCGCAGTTTTATTACTGTCGCTCTACATGGCGCTGTATTTTTCTGCAGCCACTTTTACCATTCGTCATTTCAAGCAAAGTCACACCTCCGGCTTGCTACTTGCCGCTAGCTGGGTGATTAGCGAATATTTACGAGGCTATATATTTACTGGCTTTCCATGGATGGGGTTGGCAGAAAACCAATTCGATGGACCTTTCTCACCCATTGCACCAGTCTTTGGCGGTCTTGCCTGCACATTCTTAGTGGTATGGGCTTCGTGGGAAATTCTGCAAATGAGAACGTACCCCATAAAGCGCGTTGTTATATTGCTCGCAACAATCGCATTGATTCAATTTACAGGAAAAATTTCCTACACAAAACCTTTTGGCGAGCCAATTAGCGTGCGTCTCATTCAGGGTAATTTTGAGCAGAGTCTCAAATTTAATCTGCAAGCAATTGGTCAGCAGATTGACTTTTATGTTTCAGAAATTCAGAAACAATCAGCCGACCTCATCATCATTCCAGAGACCGCTTTTCCTTGGCCACAAAATAATCTTCCATCTGGCTTGCTAAATTATTTACAGAATTATTCCAACACAAGCCTCAGCAATCTCTTGCTTGGCTTGGTTGGTGAAGTACCCAGCGAACAGGGAATGCAATACACCAATCGCGCTATTGGCCTATCACCCAATGCTCAGCCATATCAATATGATAAGGTTCACCTAGTTCCCTTTGGAGAATTCATCCCTCCAGGCTTTCATTGGTTCATCAAAGCATTTAATGTTCCCCTAAGTGACTTTGCACGAGGTAGCTTTGATCAAAAACCTTTTAGCATTGAACGCAAAAACCAAACGAGCGTTAATGCTGCAATCACGATTTGCTACGAAGATGTCTTTGGGGATGAGCTAGCTTCACGCATACATCGCAATAAAGAGCCAGTTCATTTGTTAATTAATATGACTAACTTAGCCTGGTTTGGTCAATCACAAGCCCCTACTCAACAATTACGTCTCTCACAATTAAGATCTCTTGAAACAGGTCTGCCAGCTCTAAGAGCGACTAATACTGGCATCACTGCCGCCCTGGGCCCAGATGGCAAATTGCACCAAACCCTTCCAGAATTTACCCAAGCAACACTCACCACCAAAATCCAGCCTTACAGCGGTCAAACGCCCTACGTGAGATGGGGCAACCTACCGATCCTAAGTCTTGCCGCAGGATTGCTAATCCGGGGCTTTATTCGTCGTCGTCGTTTTTAAGCATTTTTAACTCTACAGTGCGCTAGCCATGTAAAATCAATGGCTTAGCCAGGTTAATCATGCTTACTTTTCAGCAAATCATTCTCAAACTTCAAGATTATTGGGACCAACAAGGTTGTGCCCTATTGCAACCCATCGACTTAGAGGTTGGCGCAGGGACTTCCCATACCGCAACCTTCTTAAGGGCAATTGGACCAGAGCCTTGGAAAGCCGCTTATGTGCAACCATCGCGTCGACCTAAAGATGGACGCTACGGTGAAAACCCAAATCGCTTGCAACACTACTATCAGTATCAGGTTGTTTTAAAGCCAGCCCCTGAAAATATTCTGGAGTTGTATTTAGGGTCCTTGGCAGCGCTCGGTTTAGATCTCAAACAAAATGACATTCGTTTTGTTGAAGACGACTGGGAAAATCCAACCCTTGGTGCTTGGGGCCTAGGCTGGGAGGTATGGCTGAACGGCATGGAAGTCACTCAGTTTACTTATTTCCAACAAGTGGGCGGCCTTGACTGCAAACCAGTTTTAGGAGAAATCACCTACGGTATCGAGCGCTTAGCAATGTACATCCAGAATTGCTCCAATGTTTACGATCTTGTTTGGGCTGACGGAATTTCTTATGGTGATGTTTATCACCAAAACGAAGTTGAGCAATCTTGCTACAACTTCGAACACTCAAATACAGATCTCTTATTTGCGAATTTTGGAAACTACGAAAGTGAAGCAAAGCGCTTAATGGAAGTGCCGCTGGCATTACCCGCTTATGAAATGGTTCTGAAAGCAGCGCACACCTTTAATTTATTGGATGCTCGTGGAGCAATTTCTGTGACCGAGCGTGCCGCTTACATTGGCCGTATTCGCAATCTATCGCGCGCAGTTGCACAAGCCTACTTTGACTCCCGAGAAAAACTCGGCTTTCCTATGTGTCAACGCCAAACCAAGGCTTAAGAGCCTGACTGATTGAAATTATTGTTTCCTTATGAGCTCATCTAATTCAAACACTCCATCAGCAAGCTTGTTGATTGAAGTCTTTACCGAAGAATTGCCACCTAAGTCATTACGCCTTTTGGGCGATGCGTTTAGTGAAGGTATTTTTGCAGCCCTCAAAGCAGCCAATCTCACCACCGAGTCTTCTGTTGCAACGGGATTTGCAACTCCACGCCGCTTAGCAGTTCAAGTAAGCAATGTATTAGGTCAAGGTCAAGATTACCCAGTAAGAGAAAAGCTCTTGCCAACGAGCATTGCGTATGATGCAGATGGCAAAGCAACAGCCCCATTATTAAAAAAATTAGCTGCCCTTGGTTTTTCTGACATTGACCTGTCCACCCTAGAAAAATCTGGCGAAGGTAAAAATGAAGCGCTCTATCTCAATGTGATCGCTAAAGGCGCTTCGCTTGAAAAAACTGCGCAAACCGCATTAGAGCAAACACTCAACAAACTACCGATTGCCAAAATGATGCACTACCAAGTGCAACAGAAAAATGGCGAGCTTAGTGATGTTCAATTTGCTCGCCCAGCACATCGCATTATTGCGCTGCACGGGGACAAAGCCATCAATATTCATGCTCTTGGCATCGATGCGGGTAATCAGACTGAGGGGCACCGCTTCTTGGCGCCTGGCGTATTTACGATTAGCGATGCAGATCAATACGAAAATGAACTTCAAAGTAAAGCAAAGGTGATTCCTGGCTTTATTAAGCGTCGTGAACAAATTAAAACCGCTTTACTTAAAGCGGCAGGCGATGACCTAGTCTTAATGCCTGACAGCCTGTTGGACGAGGTGACTTCATTAGTTGAATGGCCAGCTATTTATGAATGTCACTTTGATCCAGAATTTTTAGAAGTACCGCAAGAGTGTCTGATTCTTACAATGCAGACAAATCAAAAGTACTTTGCTTTAACTGATAAACAGGGAAAGCTACGCAATCGATTCTTAATTGTTTCAAACATAGAAACAATTACGCCAGATGCCATTATTTCTGGTAACGAGCGAGTTGTACGTCCCCGCTTATCGGATGCACGCTTTTTCTTCCAGCAAGACCAAAAACGCCCTCTAGCTTCTCGTGTGGCAGACCTCGGAAAAGTGGTCTATCACAATCAACTTGGAAACCAACTTGATCGTACTAAACGCGTACAAGGCATTGCTGTTGGAATTGCCAAGAAACTCAATGCAGATGAAAAATTGGCTAGTCGTGCCGCTGAAATTGCCAAGACAGACTTGCTCACCGATATGGTTGGCGAGTTCCCTGAATTACAAGGCATCATGGGCACTTACTATGCGAAACATGATGGTGAGAATGTCGATGTAGCATCAGCATGCAGCGAACACTATATGCCACGCTTTGCTGGCGATAACTTGCCTCAAACCCAAACCGGAACAATATTGGCAATCGCAGACAAACTAGAGACGCTAGTCGGCATCTGGGGCGTAGGACTTGCGCCAACTGGCGATAAAGACCCTTATGCGTTGCGTCGTCATGCGCTTGGTATTTGCCGCCTGCTTTTAGAAAAAAATCTTTCATTGAGCTTGCCAGAATTAATTGAACTGGCGCGCACGCAATTTACCCAGAAAGATGTTCAAGATAAAGCCAAAACAGCTGATATCTATGAATTCATTATTGATCGTTTGCGCGCGTATTTACGTGACCAGTCCGTAGCAGGCAAACCATTTACCAGCGCTGAAATTGAGGCAGCTCTAAGCCAGTCTCCAGAGCAAATCAATGATGTGATTGAGCGTCTAACTGCTCTTCGCGAATTTAATGCGTTACCTCAGGCTGCTCAGTTGGCTGCCGCAAACAAACGCATTAGCAATATTCTGAAGAAGACAACTACGGCTATTCCAGTAAGTTGCTCAAGCAAACTTTTGCAAATTCCTGCTGAAATCTCCCTACATCAAGCCCTGAATGCCGTTATTCCCACCCTGAATGCCGCTTATGAAAAGCGTCAATATGTTGAACTTTTACAAGCATTAGTTGCGCTTAGCGCGCCTATAGATCAGTTCTTTGCGGATGTCATGGTGATGGACCCCAATGCCGATCTGCGTGATAACCGTTTAGCTCTTTTGCAAGAACTACACCAAAAAATGAATCTCGTTGCCGATCTCGGCAAGTTAGCATGAGCACCAGCTCTTCCAAACTCATTATTTTGGATCGCGATGGCGTGATCAACGAAGATCGCGATGACTATGTCAAATCAGCAGATGAATGGATGCCACTTCCAGGCAGCTTAGAAGCAATAGCACTTCTCAATCAAGCTGGCTATCAGATTGCCATTGCCACCAATCAATCGGGATTAGCAAGAGGGTATTTCACAATCAATGAATTGCATGCCATGCATAGCAAGATGGAGAGGCTTCTCAAGCCCCTGGGCGGCAATATTGACAGCATCTTTTTCTGCCCCCATACGGATGCTCACGCTTGCGATTGCAGAAAACCAGCTCCGGGACTCATGAAGGAGATCGCTTTACGCTACAAAAGAACAGATACAAAACACCCTCTATTAGGTGTTCCAATTGTTGGCGATTCGCTGCGAGACCTACAAGCAGGCGTAGTATTAGGAGCGTCCCCACATTTAGTACTGACTGGAAAAGGGCAGAAAACCTTGGCAAAGGGCGAGCTTCCCGAGGGCACACAAATTCATGCAGACCTGATGGCATTCGCGAACTCTTTACTAGCAAACAAAGCTTAGGATATTTATGGTGCTCATCCGCTCAACGATATTCGCTCTCTTCTTATTGGTCTTCACGCCAATTTGGTCAGTGCTATGCATGATTGCCTTTCCTTTCCTAAGCCCAGAAAATCGTTATAACTTCATCGGACTTTGGAACAAAGTAGTCATTTGGCTCTTGTGGCACCTTTGCGGCATTCATTATGAAATTCGGGGCATGGAAAACATGCGCGCCGTTTTAAATCAGCCTGTAGTCATTCTGAGCAAACACCAATCCGCTTATGAAACTATTGCTTACATAGCCTTATTGCCTAAACAGCTCTGTTTTGTTTTCAAACGTGAATTACTTTGGATTCCATTTTTTGGTTGGGCGCTTGCTTTGTTAAAAATGATCCACATTAATCGAGCCAACAAACAAACGGCAGCCCTATCTGTCGCTAGCCAAGGTCGCAAGCGCTTAAGCGAAGGCAAGTGGATCATGCTATTTCCAGAAGGAACACGAACTCCAAGAGGCTCTACCAAACCCTACCGAAAAGGCGGCGCAAGACTTGCAAGCGCTACTGGAGCCTTAGTCATTCCGATTGCGCACAATGCCGGCATTTGCTGGCCAAAAAATAGCTTTCTCAAACGCCCTGGTACTGTCATTTTCTCAATTGGCCCAGCCATTACTTCCGAAGGAAAATCGGGAGAAGAGTTACAACATGAAGTTGAGGGCTGGATTGAAGCCGAGATGCGCATAATAGATCCGAGCGCATACAAGTAATTAAAGGTTAAACGGCTAAGACCCTAGCCCATTCAATATAACGATCCACTGAAATATCTTGAGCTCTGGCCTTTAGCTCCTCTTCAGTGAGCTTTAGCTTCCCAACAAATGCCTGAAGATTTGTTCTGAGCATTTTTCTTCTTTGTGAAAAAGCAGCTGCGACTACCTGTTCCAAAGCGCTCCATTGAGTTTCATCTAAATTGAAGTCTCTTCTAGGAATCATTCGCACTACTGCTGAGTTAACCTTAGGCGCTGGTTCGAAAGCCTCAGGAGGCACCTCAAGTACTAGCTCCATATCGTAACGAGCCTGCAACATCACAGAAAGCCTACTGAAATCAGAGCTGCCGGCTTGCGCCACCATACGCTCAACTACTTCAGCCTGCAGCATGAATACTTGCTCGTCTATGTGTGAAGCGGCTGAAACCAAGTGAAAGAGTAAAGGTGATGAAATGTTATAAGGCAGATTACCAACTACCTTGCATAAACTTGTTTTTTCACTACGTTGCTGCGACCATTCATCAAAATTAAATTTGAGAGCATCACCTTCAATAACCGTTAAACCTGGAAGATTTTCATGATTCCAGTAAGCCACTAAATCTCGATCAATCTCCAATAAATCAAGATGGGCAAGGTTACTTAACAATGGTCTTGTTAGTGCACCAAGACCAGGTCCGATTTCAATGACGTGCATATCTGGACTTGGGTTAATCAGTCGCACAATTGCATGAATAATGCCCTGATCTTGCAAGAAATTTTGGCCGAAACGTTTACGCGCGCGATGCATTAGCCAACCAATTGTTTTTGTGTAAGCGCCATTTGATATGCCGAGCGAATAGCTTCTAACATCGATCCAGAATCAGCAATACCTTTGCCAGCAATATCAAGGGCCGTTCCGTGATCCACCGAGGTTCGAATAATCGGCAAGCCTAAAGTGATGTTAACGCCACCGCCAAAGGTGACAAACTTAAATGGCGCCAAACCTTGATCGTGATACATGGCGATAAAAGCATCTACCTCTTCTAAAGCCTTGGGTTCGAACATGGTATCCCCAGGATATGGCCCAGATACATCAATTCCCATTTTTTTTGCTAATTCAATTGCCGGGGAAATCATGTCGATCTCTTCTCGACCTAAATAACCAGACTCACCAGCATGGGGATTTAATCCCGATATGCGAATCACAGGATGAGTAATACCCATCTTCACCTGAAGATCTTGCTGCACTATTTGGATAGTGTCTAGTATCAGATCTTGATTTAAAAATGCAGAAACTTTTTGTAATGGCAAATGGGTTGTAACTAAGGCCACCCTCAAATCTCTTGATGAGGACAACCCCAAAAATCCTTTTTTAAGAGTTGCGCTCAACATCATCACCACGTGTTTCACACCGCAACGTTGCGCGAGATATTCTGTGTGCCCAGTAAAAGCGAGTCCAGCTTCATTAATAACGCTCTTTTGGATAGGGGCTGTAACCATCGCATCAAACTGCCCTGCCATACAGCCATCAATAGCCCGATCCAAGAGCTGAATCACATACGGACCATTTTGAGCATTTAATTTACCAAGAGTGGAGGATGCAATGAGAGGTATGGCCTCTACTTGAAGGCGCTCAGCATTAGAGCTTTTAACTGCCTCCCTTAAAAGACCTTGGTCTCCCAATAAGGTGATGCATGCATTTGCTTGCTCAAGCAGAAATTGCTTGGCTGCAGCTATTGATACTTCAGGACCTATGCCGGCAGGTTCGCCGGTGGTTATAGCAAGCCTAACGAGAGACGTTGGATGCGCCATCATCACCGTTCAAAATTTTCACAGTCGCCGTATCTCTTAGCTCACGAATCCAATCTTGATATGCTTGCTCAATTTTTCGCTCACGAATCGCAGCACGGGCAAATTGTCGTTGCTTTTCTAGGGTCAGTTGCACCTCACGACGCTCCAGCACTTGAATTAAATGCCAACCAAATTCCGTCTTTACTGGGTTGCTCACTTCACCAATTTGCAAACGATTCATTGCCAGCTCAAACTCGGGAACAAGGTCTCCAGGCCCCATCCACCCTAAATTACCGCCATTAGGAGCCGAACCATCCTCAGAGTATTTTTTTGCTAATTCACCAAAATCAGCAGTCTTAATTTTTACCTGATCACGATATCCAGCTAGACGTCTCTCGGCATCCTGATCCGTCAGTCCAGCGCGACTGCGCAATAAAATGTGACGCGCCATTGTCTGCGTAACCATAATATTTTGTGGAGCATCAAAGTTCTGCTCTGTAGATGCAGTAGACTTTGCGGAGGCATTATTCGCGCTTATAGCTCGACGATCCAATACTTTCAGAATATGAAATCCCGCTGGGCTTTTTATAACGACATTGACAACCTGACCACCACCAACATTTTTTACGGCCTCATAAAACAACTGAGGAAGTCTATCTGGAGTGCGATAACCTAAGTCTTGCAATTTGATATTAGGATTATCTTTCGAGGCGGTAGCGCCAAGTTGCATAAAATCAGCATTTGCTCTTGCCTCACGCAACAATTGATCAGCTTTCTTTTTCGCCTCAATCTTTGTCGCTGAGCTAGATGCAGGATCAAGGGATATGAAAATCTGAGCTACATCAATTTCTTCTGGCTCACCCTTGGCTGCCGGCACGGAACGAGATGTAGCACCCGAGCTTATGGCACGATTTCTTTCGGCTATAAAATTATCAATCTCGGCATCTGACACTTTTATTCTTGATTCAATCGCCCTTTCTTTATAACGACTTAAAACAATATCATCACGTAAAAGTTGTTTATATCGATCAAATGTGCTGCCAGATGCAACAATCTTATTCTTAAATTCAGCAACGCTAATTTTATTTTTTTCTGCAATATCAGCAATAATTTTGTCTAATTCTTTATTCGTAATGAGAGCCATACCCTCTTGCTCTGCATTTTGCAATTGAATTTTTTCGATAATCAAACGCTCTAAAATTGCCTTACGTAAAGAGCCATCTTCCGGCAGCTTTACACCCTGTTTTTTGAGCAGAGTAATTCGATCATCAATATCTTTACGCGTGATGTAGCCAGTGTTGACCACGGCAACGACTCCGTCAATATTACGGATTTTGCTATCGCTCGCGGTTAGTGCTTTGGTTGTATCTTGGGCACTCACTAACCCATTTAATGCGAATGAGCCTATGAATATGGCGAGACAAGCAATTTTTTTCAAACTGAACCTATAAAGCATCATTGGTAATTCTCATATATGGAAGGAGGGATAGGCTTAGAAGTCGGCATATACCCAGGTACATTTAACTTCATGATATCAACTGGATTACTTCCTGCGCTAGCAAAGCCCCTAAATTCGACCTGAAACAAGACTTGGGTAGTTGTAATGAGGGATGTATTAACCGCCTGGGAATAAGCGCCCCGAAAAGTCCAGCAGTCTCTTGTCCACTCTAACCCCACCAACGTGTTCAAGGTTTTAGTTGTTAAAGCATCATAGCCCCAGCGACCTAACACCGAAACTTCACGCGTTAATGGCCATTGCCCGGAAATATTGTATTGGTCGGTTGTGGTTGCCGCTGGTGTCGCAACTTGATTATTTTGCGCTGAGGCTTGAATCGGTGGCGACCATACATTACGGTAGCCAAAGTTCAGACTTCTACCGATAGTAGGGCGCCAACTCGCGCCAACCGTTGTCTGCACAAATCGATTTAACTGTGTGTTGTACTGCCCAAACATGTCTGCACTAAAGTTACCAAGCAATCGAACAGAGGCAGAACCCAAAGTATCTGAGTATGTTGTCGGGCTAGCAATATTTCCATTGAGGCCCACTTTTTGCGCAGTAAATTGTTGCTTCTGAGCCAAGGTCACATTCGCACGCTCCGCACCGGTACTTGATTCAATCATGCGACTTGTCAAGCCCAATGTCGCAGCATTGGTATCGGCAATGCGATCGTTGCCAATAAAAGTATTGGCCGTAAAAATTTGCGATACACCAAAACCAGCATCGGCAGTATCAAACACTGGCGTATTTGCTTGGCTTTGATATGGTGTGTACGCATAAAACGCTCTTGGCTCCATTGTGAGCAACATATTGCGCCCAAAAAAACCATGGAGCTCAGAGGCATCTCTTTCGAATGCCAAACCAGAATCCAAACTAAATGTAGGGATTGTGAAACCTTGCGCTGCCACAGGGCTCGCTCCAGTAAAAGCCGCTGGGTTAGCAGTTGCGCTGTAGGCGTTCGATTGAAAGCTCACTGTTGGCGTTATGTAATAACCAGGGGTAATTTGTGGCAGTGCTAATCCTGCCTTGACGACAGTGCGATCCGCTTGCGTATATGCACCCGGTGGCGGAGCATTAAAATTACCGCCTAATGCATAAGCAAAGCGAGTGTAGTCAGCCGAGAAAGTAGTTTTCGGGCCTGATGGCAATGCCAAATATCGTCCCGTTGGATCTGAGACCACCGGACTTAGTTGGCTGTTATAAGCAGCAGTAATATTTGGGAGTATGTTGTAAGGTGCTTGTACTAAATTATTGGGATCAGGCTGCAAGGTTTGGAATGTAGCTGCCTTTGCACCAACCACCCAATTACTTAATTCACCAGTTAACTGCTTCGAAGTACCTAGCTCCTGGCGGAATTGGCTGGTTACTTGACCAGCAATACTTTGTGAGAAGTTAGTTGGATACAAGCTATCTGAGACACGAGACATATTGGCATAGCCACTCCAAGAACCAGGCGTTGGGATGCCGCCAGGCCCAACACCGCCGGAGAAGATTTGACGTTGCTGCCAATCGTACTTCCAGCGATTCGTGCCAGTCTGCTTGTCATAAGGCAAATATTCTCCAGTAGCAACACCGGAATACTCTCTTTCAAGAAAGCGATAAGAGGCACCAAGCATAAAACCGCGATGATTCATTTCACGGGGCAATAACAATAGGTCACGATTCGGAGCAATGTTCACATAGTATGGCGCCGTAATATCCATGCCATTATTGGAGTTATACCCGGCAACTGGTGCAAGCAAACCTGTTCTGCGCTCTCCTCCTGTTGGGGCTGTGAAGTAAGGCACATAGGCAATTGGCACATTGAAGAAACGCATCACACCATTAGTGCCAATCATTTCTTTTTGCTCATTATCGATTTCAAGACTACTCGCCGTGAAATACCAATCCATATTTTCTGGGGTACACGTCGAGTATGTGGCACGATCAAATACAAAGATGTCAGAGTTTTCAATCGTTAATTTATTGGCCGTACCATTTCCACGCGTATCTCTAAGCTCATAAGAGGGTGACTCCATAAAACCTTCACGTGCATCCACCTTAAATTGCCCCTTTGGACCTTTGAAGGTTGTGTTCCCTTTTGAAAGTTCCGCATTACCAATTAAGTCGGCAATATCTGTATCGGGGTTATAAGTAATCTCATCAGCCTTAAGTGCGGCTCCATTACGACGAATTTGAGCGCGACCTTTTAAGTGCATATCTCGCTCAACCACTCCATCAATCGCATCACTAGAAGTAAAGGTCAGAGCTTCACCATCAGATATAGGTTTTCCAACACGCAGTTGATCATCTAACTTGAGGACGGTGACATTTCCACGGTCTGGCAAGAGCGTGAAATTCTGTGTAGCTTGAGAAACGGGGGGTAGCGCCGCTGGTGCTTGAGCATGCCCCAAAAGTGAAACCGGAAGCAATGCCACCCCCATCAGTACGCGCAGGGTTAAGCCTAAAAAAAGAGGGGCGCAAAAGCCGGCGCGACGGCGATAATGACTCATGGATCCAGACCGCCTTATTATACGAATCGACCATGACTGACTCTCGCTTAAACACCCTAAAAAACTGGCTAAAAGCCCTCCAGGCTAACTGGCAATTAGATCTAGACACTTTGGCCCCTGCCTCTGCGGACGCCAGCTTTAGACGCTATTTCCGTATTCAGTCCCAAAATCCGAAATTTGGCACCTTAATCATCATGGATGCCCCACCCCAACATGAACCACTGGACGCATTCATTCGGGTCGATTTACTGCTTTCTGAGGCCGGATTAAATGTGCCAAAAATCCTAGAACAAAATGCATCTGAAGGATTTTTATTGCTAAATGATCTTGGCAATCAAACTTATCTTGCAGCACTAAATGATCAAACTGCAAATGCACTTTATCAAAATGCAACGCATGCATTAATACAAATGCAACTTGCAAGCAAGCCAAACATATTACCAAATTATGATGAAGCATTACTTCAGCGAGAATTAGATTTATTCCCCGATTGGTATCTCAAAGCTCATCTACAAATTGAACTCACTGATATCCAAAAGCAACAACTCAAAGATGCTTTCGCATTAATCATCGAAAACAATTTGGCCCAGGCTAAGGTCTACGTACATCGCGATTACCATTCGCGCAACTTGATGGTTACAGCTGAAAACAATCCGGGCGTACTCGACTTTCAGGATGCAGTGTATGGACCCATCACTTACGATGCTGCATCGCTTTGGCGTGATGCCTATATCTCCTGGCCTGAAGAGCGTGTTATCGACTGGGTCATTAAGTTTTGGGAGCAAGGCCGTAAAGCGGGACTACCAATGCCAGATGACTTTGGACAGCTCTACCGAGACTTTGAATGGATGGGATTGCAACGTCATCTCAAAGTACTGGGTATTTTTGCCAGACTATTTCATCGCGATGGCAAAGATGGTTATTTAAAAGATATCCCATTGGTATTGGAGTATGCCATTGCAACCGCAAACCGCTATATCGAGTTAAAACCCTTAGCGCGAATTTTGGAATTTACTCGAACTACTCAGAAATAAGATTTACCAAAATGAAACAACGCACTTCTCTTCCATGCTTTTTGCTTGCTGCTGGCAGAGGAGAACGCATGCGTCCTCTTACTGACAATTTGCCAAAACCTTTACTCACTATTCAAAACAAATCTTTGCTTGCATGGCACCTAGAAACGCTAGCAAACGCAGGGATTAAAAAGGTGGTGATTAATCATGCATGGCTTGGCCACAAGATTGAGGAATCTCTTGGCGCTGGAAATCAATTTGGCCTACAAATTCAATACTCGCCAGAAGAAACCGCCCTCGAAACCGCCGGCGGAATAGTAAAGGCACTGCCTTTACTGCAAGCAGATGATTACTTTTTAGTCATTAATGGCGATGTGTTTTGCCCAAATCTACCGATAGATCAAATTTTGGAAGAAGTTTCTCGAATAAGAAATCAGGCAAGTCCTGTATTGGCACATCTATTGATGGTGCCAAACCCAGTTCAACATCCGAACGGCGATTTTTACCTTCAGGGTAATCGGGTTAGCACCCAAGAAGGAAGCAACTCGGAGAAACTAACCTTTTCTGGAATAGGCATCTATCACAAAGATCTTTTCCAAAATCTGGATATAGACAGTCCAGCCAAATTGGCGCCCCTATTACGGGCAGCAATGGAACAAAATAAAGTGTCTGGTGAGAAATATCTTGGTTCGTGGCACGATGTAGGTACGCCACAACGCTTACAAGAGCTCAATGCCGCATATGAATAAAACCGATATTTATCAACTTCGCAGAAACGCTTTAGCTAAACAAATTTTTGCCAAAACTGGTGGTGGCATTGCCGTTATCTCAACTGCCCCAGAGCTTGCACGCAACCGAGATAGTGATTTTCCCTATCGTCATGACAGTGACTTTTTTTACTTAACTGGCTTTGAAGAGCCTGGCGCAACTTTGGTAATGAAAGTTTCTGCTAATGGCAATTCGTATGCGCTTGAATCGCATCTGTTTTGCAGACCCAAAGATCTTGAGCGTGAAATCTGGGATGGCATTCGTTTAGGGCCTGAAGCAGCGCCCCAAGCATTAGGAATACAGTTTGCTCACAGCAACCATGATCTTGATCAGAAGCTTGGTGAGTTGCTGGCGGATCAAACTGCGATATATATTCGATTGGCCGAAAACAAAGAAGCTGATGCGCAACTAAGACGTTGGATGAAACAAGTTCGAGCACAAGCGCGAAGCGGCATTAATCCGCCATCAGAGTTGCATGATATTGAAGTGCTCATTCATGAAATGCGTTTATTTAAAGATGTGCATGAGCTCGATATCATGCGTTGCGCTGCCGCCATTTCTGCGCGCGCCCATATTCGTGCCATGCAAATTTGTAAGCCTGGTATGCGCGAGTATCAACTGGAGGCTGAATTGCTTCATGAATTCCGCAATAGTGGCGCACAAAGTGTGGCATACAACAGCATTGTTGCCGGGGGTGCCAACTCTTGCATCCTTCACTATCGTGCTGGCTCTACTGAATTACGCAGTGGTGAGCTTTGCTTAATAGATGCTGGATGTGAATTGGATGGTTACGCTTCAGACATCACTCGCACTTTTCCGGTAAACGGAAAATTTACAGGTCCGCAACGTGCTCTATATGACATTACTCTTACGGCCCAAGAGGCAGCAATTTCTATGACCAAGCCTGGCAGCACTTTCATGCAGCCTCATGAAGCCGCTGTAAAAGTACTTACGCAAGGTTTATTGGATGAAAAATTAATTAAATTAAGTGATGTCGGCTCTTTAGAGAATGCCATCGAAACAGGCGCCTACAGACGCTTTTATATGCACCGCACCTCTCATTGGCTCGGCATGGATGTACATGATGTCGGCTCTTATAGAGAAGAGATCTCTAAACTCCAAACGGAAAAACCTTGGCGCATTCTGAAAAGCGGCATGGTAATTACCATCGAGCCAGGTCTTTACATTAGACCTGCCGATGACATTGATGAAGCCTTCTGGAATATTGGCATTCGCATAGAAGATGATGCAGTGATTAATGAGACGGGTTGCGAACTCATCTCTCGTGGAGTTCCGGTCAAGGCTGATGAGATTGAAGCCCTGATGAAGCACTAGTCTTTTACAAAAATGAATACTCAGTCTTGCGATATCCTGATTCAAGGTGGTGGCCCCGTTGGGCTTGCTTGCGCTGCCTGGATATTGCAGAAGCTCCCTGATGCAAAACTTACTCTAGTAGATCGAAATCCCAGTAATGATGCTGACTTAAAAGCGGGTGATAGTCGCGGTATCGCACTTTCTCATGGAAGCAAGTTATTGCTCGATACGATCAGCGCTTGGCCTAAAGATTACGCTGAAATTCATCGAGTGCATATCTCACAAGCAGGTCGTTTTGGTAGAGCATTAATGACTCGGGAAGAGCTTAATCAAAGTGCGCTCGGGCATATTGTTCGCTATCACGATATTCACCTTGCGTTACGCCAAGCTTTAAGAGTCATTCAAGAAAAAAGTTCTCGATTCCAATGGCTGCATGTGAATGATGACACTGCGCAAGCCACCATTCAAGCCAAATGCATCGTGCATGCTGAGGGTGGTTTGTTTAAGAAGCAAGATTGGGTAGAGTCTGGAAGGGACTATGGACAATCAGCCCTTGTAGGTCTAATTGAAGTAGAAAAGGCGGCGCCTCACCAAGCATGGGAACGCTTTACCGCTGAGGGTCCACTAGCCATTCTGCCAAGTCACTACGGTCCCAACATATTGAATCTCGTATGGTGCGGCTCACCAGAATCTTCACAACATCGCCTACAACTGAGTGACGCCGATTTTCTAACCTCCTTACAAAATGAATTTGGTTCTCGCATTGGCAAGTTTTTGAAAGTACAAGATCGTCGCTTATATGAACTTGGTTTGAACTATCGCAAAGAAATTATTAAAGATACTGAAGTTTGGATTGGCAATGCTGCGCAAACTCTTCACCCCGTCGCGGGCCAAGGACTTAATCTTGGATTAAGAGATTCATTTTTACTTGCGGAAAAATTAAGTCGTGTTTTTGCAGGCCCCATTACTGAACAAAGCCCCACGCAAATTCATCAAGTGCTCGAAGAATATGCGCAAAGCCGAAAGTCAGACAGAACTGCAACTATTGGTTTGACGGACTTTATGGCCAGGATTTTTACTTCAAATTTAGTGCCAATTGCCCTTGCGCGCGGACTGGCTTTATCGACACTTCAGTGGCTTCCACCAGTCAAAACAGCCTTAGCTCGCCAAATGATGTTTGGTAGGCGCTAAGAGCCTCTTAAGACCCTTTAAAAACCTTTATTCCTTGGCTTGGTAGCGCTTGATCATCTGCTTAAAAAATAGGCAAACTGGGGTCTAAATGTGCTAAAGTGTCATGCTTTCCGCAAGACAAACTGATATCTCCCCAGCCCCAATTCGAAATAAATGAAGATTGGTCCTCACACCCTCGCAAATCGACTTTTTGTCGCCCCAATGGCTGGGGTTACTGACCGTCCATTTAGACAGCTTTGCAAAACCATGGGGGCCGGTTACGCAGTTTCAGAAATGGTGGCATCTAATGCCCTGCTTTGGAAAAGCGAAAAGACACAACGTCGAGCAAATCACCAAGGTGAATTCAAACCTATCGCGGTTCAAATTGCTGGCGCAGATCCTGCGATGATGGCTGCAGCTGCAAAAGTAAACGTAGATCATGGTGCGCAGATTATTGATATCAATATGGGGTGCCCAGCAAAAAAAGTTTGTAATGTTGCTGCTGGATCTGCACTCCTGCGTGACGAGCCATTAGTCAAAACGATTTTGGAAGCTGTTGTAAACGCCGTGGGCGTTGGACCAGATGCCGTACCAGTGACTTTAAAGATTCGCACGGGCTGGGATCGTGAAAATAAAAATGCGCTAGAGATAGCTCGTATTGCCGAACAATCTGGCATTTCTATGCTGACAGTTCATGGTCGCACACGTGCCGATCTTTATCACGGTGAAGCAGAGTACACCACTATTCAAGCAGTAAAAAATAGCGTCAGGATTCCAGTAGTTGCTAATGGTGATATTGATACCCCGGAAAAGGCTGAGTACGTTTTAAAAACTACTGGTGCCGATGCCATTATGATTGGTCGTGCCGCGCAAGGTAGACCTTGGATCTTCAGGGAAATTAATCACTATCTCAATACTGGTGAAAAATTACCTATTCCTGAAATCAATGAAATCCAAAGCATCATGAATGCCCACCTTCTGGACCATTACGAATTCTATGGTGAGCATATTGGCCTACGGACAGCTCGCAAACATATTGGCTGGTACTGTAAAGGCCTAAGAAATTCTCATGCATTTCGTCAACGGATGAATACGGCTGACGACTGCAAAACACAGTTACAAATGGTGAACGATTATTTTGATGAGATGAAATCTCACTCTGATCGTCTTATCTTTTTGGAAGCCGCTTAATTTATTTACTTTTATTTATTTTTTAGTATTGATTGATTTTATGAGCAACAAGAACCCAATAACCGAATGTATTGAAACCCACCTTCAGGGGTACCTAAATGACCTCAAGGGAACCGCTCCAACAAATGTCTATCAAATGGTATTAGCAGTGGTAGAAAAACCCATGCTAGAACTCGTCATGCGTCATGCGAAGCAAAACCAATCTTTGGCAGCACAGTATCTAGGCATTAACCGCAATACCTTGCATAAAAAATTAGTCGAGCATCAACTACTCAAATAATTTATTGATTACTTCTAAGCTCTCTGGCCATTAATTCATTTACACCTCTATAGATATGATCCGTACAGCACTCCTATCCGTCTCTGATAAAAATGGCATCGTGCCTTTTGCTAAAGCTCTCCATGAGCAAGGTATTAAGCTCATTTCAACTGGTGGCACAGCTAAGTTATTGGCAGAAAATCAATTGCCCGTGGTTGAAGTTTCCTCTCTGACTAAATTTCCAGAAATGCTGGATGGACGAGTTAAGACCCTTCACCCAATGGTGCATGGTGGCTTGCTTGCACGCAGAGACTTTCCTGAACATATGGCAGCACTTAAAGAGCACGGCATCAATACCATCGACATGTTAGTGATCAACCTCTACCCCTTTAATGAAACCGTTGCTAAAGAAAATTGCTCTTTTGAAGATGCGGTAGAAAACATTGATATTGGCGGTCCAGCGATGTTGCGCGCTGCTGCTAAGAACCATCAAGATGTTACCGTGCTGATTTCGCCTGAAGATTACGCACCCGTTCTTGCGGAGATGAAAGCAAACAAGAATGTTGTCTCATATAAAACAAACTTAAGTCTTGCTAAAAAAGTATTTGCGCACACTGCTCAATACGATGGCGCGATTGCCAACTACTTATCTGCTTTGGGTAATGATTTAGATCATAAGGCGCGCTCAGCTTATCCAGAAACTTTGCATCTTGCTTTTGAAAAAGTACAAGAGATGCGCTATGGCGAGAACCCACATCAATCAGCCGCTTTTTATAAAGATATCCACCCTGTTGCTGGCGCGCTTGCCAATTACAAGCAACTTCAAGGCAAAGAGTTGTCTTATAACAATATTGCCGATGCTGACTCTGCATGGGAATGTGTAAAGAGCTTTACCGGCAATGCCGGCGGTGCTGCGGCATGCGTCATCATCAAACACGCTAACCCTTGCGGTGTTGCAGTTGGAGCGAATGCGCTTGAGGCTTATCAAAAGGCCTTCAAAACTGATCCGAGCTCTGCTTTCGGCGGAATTATTGCCTTCAATGTGCCATGTGATGGCGCAGCCGCTGAAGCGATCTCAAAACAATTTGTTGAGGTCTTAATTGCACCTAGCTTTAGCGAAGAGGCAAAAGCCATCTTCGCAGCCAAGCAAAATGTTCGCCTTCTAGAAATTCCATTGGGCAATGCATTTAATACTTATGACTTCAAACGTGTTGGTGGCGGTCTATTAGTCCAATCACCAGACGCAAAAAATGTCTTGCAAAATGAAATGCGGGTGGTTAGCAAAAGACAGCCAACCCCAAGCGAAATGAATGACATGATGTTTGCATGGCGTGTTGCTAAATTTGTTAAGTCCAATGCAATTGTGTATTGCGCTAATGGCATGACTCTAGGTATTGGCGCAGGTCAAATGAGCCGCGTAGACTCTGCCCGTATGGCTAGCATCAAGGCTGAAAACGCCGGCTTGAGCCTAAAAGGTTCAGCAGTAGCTAGTGATGCCTTCTTCCCGTTTCGCGATGGTCTAGATGTTGTGGTGAATGGTGGTGCCAGCTGCGCAATTCAACCAGGCGGCAGTATGCGCGATGAAGAAATTATTGCCGCTGCTGATGAGCATGGAATTGCAATGATCTTTACTGGCACACGACATTTTCGTCACTAAGCTTTCAGAGAAAACAGGCTGATTAATATTCATGCGTTGGATTGGAATCGACCCGGGTCTACGTACCACTGGTTTTGGTGTCATTGATGTCGAGGGCCAAAAGCTGACTTATGTAGCCTCGGGAACAATCGAAAGCGGAGATCCTGCCAAGGGTTTGCCAGATCGACTAGGAACTCTTTATCAAGGCGTTAAGGAGGTTCTGGATACATACCATCCTGAGTCCGCTGCAATTGAAGAAGTCTTTCTCAATGTCAATCCACGCTCTACTCTTATGCTGGGACAGGCAAGAGGCGCGGTGATTGCGGCCCTAGTCTCAGCAAGCCTACCTGTATCTGAGTTCAGCGCATTAAGAGTCAAACAAGCGATTGTCGGCACTGGTCGAGCAGCCAAGCCCCAAGTGCAAGAGATGGTAAAGCGCTTATTAAGATTAAGTCGCGCGCCCGGTAGCGACGCATCGGACGCATTAGGAGTCGCCATATGCGCGGCACACCACGCGCAAATTCCCCAAGCAATTACATCTGCTCTAGCATCTAGAAAACGTAAACGCTAAGCAATGTCAAAGCACATTACAGGTTAAGATCTTCATATGATTGGTCGCATTCAAGGAATCCTCGTTTCAGTTCACCCCCCTCGCTTATTGGTCGATTGCCAAGGTATTGGGTATGAGGTAGATGTTCCGATGAGCACCCTATATCAATTGCCTCAAGCAGGGCAAAAAATTACCTTGCTGACTCACTTTCAGGTACGCGAAGATGCGCAGCAGCTTTTTGGTTTCGCCACAGAAACAGAGCGTGAAGCATTTAGACAACTGATTAAGATTAGTGGTGTTGGTTCACGAACTGCATTAGCGGTTCTTTCCGGTATGAGTGTGAACGAGCTTGCTCAGGCTATTGCATTACAAGAGGCTAACCGCCTTACCCAAGTTCCTGGCATTGGCAAAAAGACTGCAGAACGACTTTGCCTAGAACTCAAAGGCAAACTTGCTCCTGACTTAGGAATTACGCCAGGGAAAGCACTGACTCCCGATACCAATAGCGAAGTTTTACAAGCGCTCCTTGCTCTTGGGTATTCTGAAAAAGAAGCACTCTTGGCTCTTAAGCAAATTCCGCCAGACACATCGGTATCCGATGGCATCCGTATGGGCTTAAAGTATTTATCTAAAACCTAATCACCAATCCGAATAAACTCATAGCATGGCAATTCATACTGACGACCTAAGCTCTATTCCTGAAGATTTACCCGAGGAAAAAGATCGCCTTGTCAGTGGTGCCGCAGGAAACTCGGAAGCCATTTTTGAAAAAGCTTTGCGTCCCAAGCAATTAGATGAATACGTCGGTCAAAGCAAGGCGCGCGCCCAATTAGAAATCTTTATCAGCGCAACTCGAGCACGACAAGAAGCCCTCGATCACGTTCTGTTGTTTGGCCCGCCAGGCCTTGGTAAAACCACTTTGGCACACATTATTGCTAGAGAGCTTGGCGTAAATTTGCGCCAAACCAGTGGACCCGTATTAGATAGGCCAGGCGATCTTGCAGCTTTGCTAACCAATTTAGAGGCAAATGATGTGCTCTTCATTGACGAGATTCATCGACTCTCGCCTGTTGTAGAAGAAATTCTGTATCCAGCGCTAGAAGATTACAGCCTAGACATCATGATTGGCGAAGGCCCAGCGGCCCGTAGCGTGAAGATTGATCTCAAACCATTTACCTTGATTGGCGCAACAACCCGTGCTGGCATGTTGACCAATCCCTTGCGTGATCGCTTCGGCATCGTTGCTAGATTAGAGTTTTACAACACCGAAGAGCTCACAAAAATTATCGATCGTTCCGCCAATCTATTAAAAGCAAAGATTGATCCCGATGGATCAGTAGAAATCGCGAAACGCGCCCGTGGTACCCCACGTATCGCTAACCGCCTCTTACGTCGCGTACGCGATTATGCAGAGGTTAAAGGCACCGGCACCATCACCAAAGCCATAGCGGATGCAGCCCTAAAAATGTTAGATGTTGATCCCAGCGGTTTTGATGTCATGGACAGAAAATTGCTAGAAGCCATTTTGCATAAATTTGATGGCGGCCCCGTGGGGATTGATAATTTAGCGGCAGCGATTGGTGAAGAACGCGACACCATTGAAGATGTTCTCGAGCCTTACCTCATTCAACAAGGCTATCTACAAAGAACCTCGCGTGGTCGCGTGGCTACACGACAAGCCTATGAACACTTTGGGCTGACTCCGCCAAGTGGCACCGGCAGCTTAGATATTTAAGTCGAAGATTTAGCTGAGTGTGACCTTAGCAAACTTGCGTTTGCCTACCTGCACAACATAAGTTCCCGCTTCAATCTTCACCTGCTTGTCAGATACGGTTGTACCGTCAACTTTCACACCATTCTGTTCAATATTGCGCATCGCCTCGGATGTCGATGGCGCCAGGCCAGCAGACTTCAAAAGCGTTGCGATACCCATGGGCGCACCAGATAAACTCACCTGCGGAATGTCATCCGGAACACCGCCTTTAGCACGATGATTAAAGTCTTCCAAAGCCTTTTCCGCAGCGGCCTGCGAATGAAAGCGCGCAACAATCTCTTGCGCAAGAAGTACTTTGCAATCTTTTGGATTACGTCCTGCGGAAACTTCCTGCTTCATCAAATCAATTTCCGACATAGGTCGAAATGACAACAGAGTGAAGTAATCCCACATGAGATCGTCAGAGATGCTCAACAACTTGCCGAACATATCGCCTGGGCTTTCACTGATGCCAATGTAGTTCCCTTTGGACTTACTCATTTTCTCAACGCCATCAAGACCTACCAGTAAGGGCATAGTCAAAATGCATTGCGGCTCCTGGCCATACTCTCTTTGCAGCTCACGACCAACGAGTAAATTAAATTTTTGATCGGTTCCACCCAGCTCTAGATCACTCTTGAGTGCGACCGAGTCATAACCTTGCATCAGTGGATACAAAAACTCATGAATCGAAATGGGTACACCGTTGCGATAACGCTTTGTAAAGTCATCACGCTCTAACATTCGTGCGACGGTATGTTTAGCGGCTAGCTGAATCATGCCCCGAGCACCTAGAGGATCGCACCACTCGCTGTTGTAACGCACTTCTGTTTTAGCTGGATCCAGAACCATACTCGCTTGGCGATAGTAGGTCTCCGCATTCACAGCAATCTCTTCCGCGGTTAATGGAGGGCGAGTAGCATTGCGACCCGATGGATCGCCAATCATGCTTGTGAAGTCACCAATCAAGAAAATCACTGTGTGACCAAGATCTTGTAATTGGCGTAATTTATTTAAAACAACGGTATGCCCCAAATGAATATCCGGCGCAGTTGGATCCAAGCCTAACTTAATACGCAAAGGAGTCTTAGTAGCCTGACTGCGAGCCAATTTTTGGACCCAGTCAGCCTCTACCAGCAGCTCATCGCAACCACGCTTCGTGATTTCGAGGGCAGCAAAAACCTCAGGGGTTAAAGGATATTTTTGTTCTGGTTTATCCGTCATGCTGGTTCTGATAACTGATACAGTTAAATTAGTATTTAAATTGCTAAAGCATAATTGTCGCATTCCTGAGAACAAAGCCCAGAACCCCATGAATCAGCCCCATTCCCTCTATATCGGCATCATGTCCGGCACCAGCCTAGATGGGATTGATGCAGTACTTGCTAAAATTGGCCCAAATGGAGAGGCTGTTGCCATGGAGGCGGTGAGCATACCCTTTCAGCCAGAATTGCGTAAAGCCTTATTTGAGCTTCAAAGTCCTGGCCCCAACGAACTTCATCGGGATAAGCAGGCCGGCAATGCCCTAGCCCTTGCTTATGCAGATGCGGTCAAACAGCTGCTCGCAAAATCAAAACTACAAGCTTCTGATATTACGGCGATTGGAGCCCATGGACAAACTGTCCGCCATCAACCCCAACTCGGCGAACTTGCTTACACTCATCAAACACTGAACCCCGCTCTTCTTGCAGAAAAAACGGGGATCACAGTCATTGCCGACTTTAGAAGTAGAGATCTTGCCGCAGGCGGTCATGGCGCACCACTAGTACCCGCATTTCATGCGCAACAATTTTCATCCACAGAGGATATTGCCATTCTCAACCTTGGCGGTATCGCAAACTTGACCCTACTCCCAGCAAAGGGAGAAGTTTCTGGCTTTGATTGTGGGCCAGGAAATATATTGATGGATGCTTGGATATATGAGCATCAGGGAAACGCCTTTGATGAAAATGGAAACTGGGCAAGCCAAGGAAAGCTCAATGAAGCCCTGCTCGAAAATTTATTAGCAGATTCTTTTTTCTCGAAAGCGCCACCCAAGAGTACCGGTCGAGATGATTTTCATCTTGCTTGGCTACAAGAAAAACTCGGCAATAAAAATCACCCTTTAGAAGATGTGCAAGCGAGCTTACTTCACCTCACTGCGCATTCATCTTTAGAAGCGCTCGCTCGCTATGCCCCGCAAACCCAAAAGCTAATTGTGTGCGGTGGCGGCGCCCGTAATGCTGCATTAATGAACTTACTGAAATCAAAGGGCGCTGAATTCTTTACACATCCTTTAAAAATTACCACCAGCGATAACGAAGGAATTGATCCGCAATTGGTTGAGGGCTTAGCCTTTGCATGGCTTGCCTGGGCTCACCAACAAAAACGGCCGGCAAATTTGCCAGCCGTTACAGGATCTAAGGGGCCTAGAATTTTAGGCGCTTGCTATCCCGCTTAAATCAATTTAGCTTTCTTAAGCAGAGAAAGAAGAGCCGCAACCACAAGTCGTTGTTGCATTTGGATTCTTGATAACAAATTGAGATCCATTGATGTCTTCTTTGTAATCAATCTCAGCACCAACTAAATATTGGAAGCTCATTGAGTCCACTAATAATGTCACGCCATTTTTTTCAAACTGGGTGTCATCTTCATTTACAGCATCATCGAATGTGAAGCCATACTGGAATCCAGAGCAACCACCACCCTGAACAAATACACGCAACTTCAACTCTGGATTGCCTTCTTCTGCAATCAAGTCAGCCACTTTAGCGGCAGCAGCATCTGTAAACACCAAAGGGGTTGGTGGTTCAGCTAAATCTTGTGTAGCTTGCGTAGCCAATTCAGTCATGATTTACTCCTAATTCAAAAGGCAATGTCTTATTTTAGGCTTTTAATGCCCAGCTTGCTGAAGGGGTATTTCACCCCTATCAAGGAGATACCGCAATCTGCGTCAAGCCCGTGGTTTCAGGCAAGCCAAACATTAAATTCATACACTGCACGCCCTGACCAGAAGCACCCTTTACTAGGTTGTCCTCTACAACCAAAATGACTAATGTATCGCCGCCACCGGGGCGATGGATTGCAATCCGAATCCCATTGCTACCCCGCACAGAACGCGTCTCAGGATGGCTGCCTGCAGGCATTACATCCACAAAGGGCTCATCCTTATAAAAGTTCTCATAGAGCTTCTGATAATCCACATCTTTACCAGCCTCAGTCAAACGTACATACAAGGTCGAATGAATACCCCGCACCATTGGCGTGAGGTGTGGCACAAAGGTCAAACCAATTTGATCATGCCCAGCAATTGCTTTCAAACCCTGAACAATCTCTGGAAGATGGCGATGGCCTTTAACTCCATAAGCTTTGAAGTTATCACTTGCTTCAGATAGCAAAGTACCAATCTCAGCTTTACGTCCAGCACCAGAAGTGCCCGACTTCGAATCCGAAATAATATGTTCGCCATCAATCAATTGCTTTCCACCAGTCGACTTTGGTGAAAGCAGCGGTGCTAGCCCCAATTGCACTGAAGTTGGATAGCACCCAGCCAAACCAACAACGCGCGCGCTCTTAATTTCTTCGCGATTAATTTCTGCCAAGCCATAAACTGCTTCAGCCAAAATTTCTGGGCAGCTATGATCCATGCCGTACCACTTCGCAAATTCTTTTACATCCTTTAAACGGAAGTCTGCGGCAAGATCTAAAATCTTGACGTTATTTGCTAGCAACTCTTTTGCTTGAGCCATTGCCACGCCGTGAGGTGTAGCAAAGAAGACCGCATCGCATTCATTGAGTTTGGCTTCATCTGGCGTAGTAAATTTGAGATCAACGCGGCCGCGCAATGATGGGAACATCTCAGCTACTGGCATTCCAGCTTCTGTACGAGAAGTAATGGCGACGATCTTGACCTCTGGATGTTGCGCCAATAAACGTAACAATTCCACTCCAGTGTATCCAGTCCCGCCAACGATGCCAACTTTAATCATGTCTTTCCCCAAGATGCCTAAATCGAGAAGTGGTATTTAAACTTATGAACCTCATTGTAAAAACAAAAAGGGCCGCTTGCGCGACCCTTTCGATAAAACAACAGCGACCGAAAGAAATTAGCGCTTGCTGAACTGCTTACGACGACGTGCGCCATGCAGACCAACTTTTTTACGCTCAACTTCACGAGCATCACGAGTAACCAAACCTGCTTTAGACAGGGTAGGCTTCAACGCATTATCGTAATCGATCAAAGCACGTGTTACGCCGTGACGTACCGCACCAGCTTGACCAGTCTCGCCACCACCAGATACGTTTACTTTGATATCAAAGGTAGTGAGGTGAGATGTGAGAGCCAAAGGCTGACGAGCAATCATGCGCGATGTTTCACGAGCAAAATAAGCATCGATAGGCTTACCGTTAACAGTAATTTCGCCTTTGCCAGACTTAATAAAAACGCGCGCAACAGAACTCTTGCGGCGACCTGTACCGTAATTCCAACTTCCGTAATTAATAGCCATTTGGTTTCCTTAAATCTCTAACGCTTTTGGCTGTTGAGCCGCGTGCGGATGATTAGCATCGCCATAGACCTTCAATTTCTTGATCATGGCATAGCCGAGTGGGCCTTTTGGCAACATACCTTTCACAGCCTTCTCCAAGGCGCGACCTGGGAAACGGTCTTGCATCTTGTCAAAGTTAGTCTCGGAAATACCACCTGGGTATCCGCTGTGACGGTAATACATTTTGTTCAAGCCTTTTGTGCCTGTAACACGTAACTTGGATGAATTGATCACGACGATAAAGTCGCCAGTGTCAACGTGTGGAGTGAATTCAGGCTTGTGCTTGCCGCGTAGACGGTGTGCCACTTCACTGGCGACACGACCGAGGACTTTGTCCGTTGCGTCAATCACGAACCATTCACGCTTTACCTCATGGGATTTTGCGGAAAAAGTTTTCATGATTTCTCAAATTGTTATAGTCAAAAATACTCCAATCAAACAACCTCCACTTTGGCCCTGCTTATGTTTGCAAGCTCGCAGATTCAGCAATTTAACTGGTACAACGATTGCCGCTGACTAGTCGACAATCCAGTAAAGCCTTGAATTATAACCCAAAAAAAACCCAGGAGCTAGTCCTGGGTTGGAATCCACCTATGTTTGGGTGGAGGAGACACTTGGAGGTAAGTCGCAGTCTTGTATAAGACTGACTACCAATATGGTCATTCTACACAAAGAATTTACTGCATTGCAAGAAAATTGACCAAAATCAATAATTTTATGTTGCCATGCAACAACTATGAACCTGTTAAAAATTGATAAACTATTGATAATATTGATTAATTTAGTAAGTTAGGGATCACTAATATGGAATGTCGAGTATCTTGGTTGGGTAATGGCGGCATGGCTTTTTCTGCGGAAACTGGCAGTGGGCACCTTGTGAATATGGATGGCGCGCCTGAGGCGGGAGGCAGAAACCTAGCCCCAAGACCAATGGAGCTCATTTTGGCGGGCGCTGGTGGCTGCTCAGCCTTTGATGTCGTATTGATCCTGCAGAGATCCCGTCAAGCTGTTAGTGGCTGTGAGGTGATCCTACAGGCTGAAAGAGCCACGGAAGACCCAAAAGTTTTTACCAAGATCAATTTGCACTTCAAAGTCAAAGGTAAAGATTTGGATTCTGCAAAAGTAGACCGCGCCGTCAAGCTATCGCATGAAAAGTACTGCTCTGCCACGACCATGCTGGCAAAAACCGCCCAACTGACTTACATCGTTGAAGTTATTGCGGAATAAGTGCAGAGTCAATCGATAAGCCGGATTCTGTCGCCTAAATTTTCATTTAGGGGCAATCATTCCTCTAGGCCATCAGTTACCTGACGGCTCAAGCTCCCTACCCGCAGACTCAGCGGGACGCCTCATCGTCTGCATACTTGGGATTGCTCCAGGTGGAGGTTACCGCGTTTCACCGTAACTAAATACGCTCGTCTCTGTGGCCCTATTCCTCACGTCACCGTGGATGGCCGTTAGCCATCACCCTACCCTATGGAGTCCGGACTTTCCTCCCCCTCAATAAAGAGGCGGCGATTGCCTAATTGACTCTGCGCCTGCAGTCTAACGCAGTCAGAGTAAATTAGCTGATAAAAATAAAAGTATTGAATTAAACCAATGACCAGGCAATTGTTTCGCCTGCACGCAGAGGAACAATCGTCGCATCACCTAGTGGCAATTCTGCAGGAATCGCTTGAACTTGCTTAGACAAAGTAATTTTTTTGGTGTTACGCGGTAAAGCATAAAAGTCAGGGCCAAAGAAACTCGCGAAACCTTCTAATTTGTCTAATTTGCCAACACTCTCAAATGCTTCAGCATACAAACCCAATGCATTGAAAGCGCTATAGCAACCTGCACAACCACAAGCAGCCTCTTTCGCACCCTTAGAGTGAGGGGCGCTATCCGTACCTAAGAAGAAACGCGAATTTTCACTTGTGGCAGCCTCGACTAAAGCAACACGATGCTCTTCACGCTTTAATACCGGCAAGCAATAGTTATGCGGGCGAATACCTCCAGCAAAAATGGCATTGCGATTCATTAGTAAATGTTGCGGTGTAATGGTTGCAGCTAATGTATTTTTCCCATTGGTAGAGGCATCACGAACATAGTGAGCTGCCTGCTTGGTAGTGATGTGTTCAAACACTATTTTTAATTCTGGAAAATCTTTGCGCAATGGGTCAAGTACTGAATCAATAAATACGGCCTCGCGATCAAAGATATCAATAACGGCAGTAGTTACTTCACCATGCACTAACAGCGGCAACCCAACAGCCTGCATGGCTTCTAGCGCTTGATAACAACGCTTAATATCACTAACACCAGCATCGCTATTTGTTGTAGCGCCCGCAGGGTATAACTTAAAAGCAACAATACCTTCTGCCTTTGCCTTACGAACCTCATCTGCGGTAGTGTTATCAGTGAGATACAAAGTCATTAGTGGCGTAAAACTAGTGATACCCAATTTTTTTAAGTTGGCATCGATACGGGATTGATACGCCTTCGCTAAATCCACAGTGGTCACTGGTGGCTTTAAGTTCGGCATGATGATTGCGCGTGCAAATTGACGAGCGGTATCAGCCAGAACATCTTTCATCACGTCACCATCACGAATATGTAAATGCCAGTCATCTGGCTGAATCATTTCAATTCTTGAAGGTGTATTTAAATTCGACATAATTATTTATCAAGCAAAATAATGCGGAAATCATTGACATTCGTAAGTGTAGGGCCAGTTTCCACCAAAGCATCTAATTGCGCAAAAAATCCATAGCAGTCATGAGCTTTTAGGTATTTAGCTGGCTCTATGTCATTAGCCTTAGCTAACCCCCGAATACCGCCATCAAACCAGGCGCCCGCATTCTTCTCACTACCATCAATGCCATCTGTATCTGCTGCTAATGCAGCCATCTTTGGCAAATCCGCGCTAGCAGCAAATAGTGAGAGTAGATATTCGCTACAACGACCACCACGACCCTTAGTTCCCGCAGGGATCGTCACGGTACATTCACCACCGGAAATTAGCGCTAGTGGTTTATCTGCTTTATCCGTCTTTGCCAAATACTCGCGTGCCAATTGCGCCTGCGCTGCGCCAACTTCTTGAGCCTCGCCCGTAATCGTATCGCCCAACACAACAGGCTCATACCCATGGGCTCTGACAAAATTTGCGGCAGCTTCTAGACTCTTATATGCGGTTGCAATGACATGGTTTGATACTCTTGCGCTTACTAGATCAACATCTTTTAGAGTTTCAGGTTTCTGGCCTGCCACGCCCTGCTTCAAATGATTCATTACTGATGCGGGAATAAGTTCTTGCAAGCGATAGGACTCAATAATATTCAGTGCATCTAAATAAGTTGAATAGTCAGCCGCGCAAGGGCCACTTGCAATATCAGCGGGTGAATCTCCAGTGACATCTGAAATTAATAAGGCCTCTACTCGCACCCCACGAGCAATCGCACATCTCGCTAGGTTACCTCCCAAGATGGCTGATAAATGCTTGCGCACAACATTCATTTCCTCGATTGGGGCACCACTACGAAGTAAGGCTTCAGTGGTCTTGCGCATATCATCAATTGAGATACCCTCAACTGGCAGAGTTAACAAACTGGATCCACCACCAGAAACTAAAGCAATTAATACATCATCTTCTTTAAGTGTTTGGGTTAACTCCAATATAGCTTTAGCGCCATCCATGCCTGCTTGGTCTGGCACAGGATGACCTGCTTCGATAATCTTAATATTAGAGGTTGGCGAGCTATGCCCATAGCGAGTTAATACAACGCCTTCAATCTTGACTTGAGGCCAATGTACTTTGGCGTACGTTTCTAAAGCGCTCGCCATTGATGCGCTTGCTTTACCAGCACCCACCACTAGACATTTACCCTTGGGCTCTTGCCCCACTGGAAATATCCTTGCCAATTGTTGAGGAACAATGACTTGTGGATCCGCGACTGCCACCGCTGCTGCGAAGGCATTTTTGAGAATGGTCTCGGTATTTATTGGCTGAGAATGTTGCTGCTTCATTGGTCTATTCTAATCAAGCCCAGCACGCTCTTGCATTTGCCACATCTCTGCATACTTTCCTTTAGCTGCCAATAGCTCTAGATGCGTTCCCCGCTCTACGACCTGCCCATGGTCCATCACCAAAATTTGATCCGCATGAATAATGGTGGAAAGACGATGCGCAATGATGAGCGTCGTTCGATTTTTTGCCAAGTTGAATAGCTCTTCCTGAAATGCACGCTCTGTTTTAGAGTCCAGAGCAGACGTGGCTTCATCAAAAATCAGCATTGCTGGTTTTTTCAATAGTGTTCTTGCAATTGCAACACGCTGCTTTTCTCCACCCGATAACTTTAGGCCTCGTTCGCCAACCTGAGTTTGATAAGCATCTGGCAAGTGCTTAATAAAGCTATCAATTTGAGCCGCTCTTGCGGCCTCCTGAACTTCTTCAAAGCTCGCAGAAGGGTCTCCATAAGCAATGTTGTAACCAATGGTGTCATTAAATAAGACTGTGTCTTGTGGAACGATGCCAATGGCTTTACGCAAACTTAACTGCGTCACATCTTGAATATTTTGACCATCAATGATGATTTTTCCTGACTGTGCGTCATAGAAGCGAAATAACAATCTCGCCAAAGTACTCTTGCCAGCACCGCTCTGACCCACAACTGCAGTAGTTGTACCCGCTGGAATATTAAAGCTAACATTGCGGAGAATTTCTCGCTTGCTCTCATAATGAAAAGAGACATTCTCAAAACGCACATCGGGCCCACGACTAGGGTTATCAATTTGCAAAGGATGTGCATTTGGTGAGTCAGCAATTTCCTTTTCTGTGTTGAGCAAAGAAAACATGCGATCCATATCCGTGAGGGATTGCTTGATTTCGCGATAGATGACCCCCAGAAAATTCAAAGGGATATACAACTGAATCATCAAGGTGTTGACCAACACCAAATCACCCAACGTCATAGTTCCATCCACGACTCCAAGGGTGGCACGCCACAAAATTAGCATCAAACCAATCGCAATAATGATCTGTTGGCCTAAATTCAAGAAAGCTAAAGTCTTTTGAGATTTAATGGCTGCTGATTGATAGCGCAAGAGATTGTAATCGTATCGAGCAGTCTCAAATGCTTCATTACCAAAATATTTAACGGTCTCGAAATTCAGCAAAGAGTCAATTGCCTTTTGATTGGCTTTTGAATCCATCTCATTCATAGCACGACGATAGTGTGTGCGCCACTCAGTCACCACAATTGTGAACACAATGTATAAAACTAAAGCCACTAAAGTAATCGCTGCAAACCAGATGTCGTATGAATATGCAAAGTAGCAAAGCACTAAGCAAAACTCAATCAAGGTCGGCAAAATACTGTAGAGCGAATATGAAATAAGTGACTGAATACCGCGGGTACCGCGCTCAATATCACGACTTACGCCACCAGTCTGACGAGCTAAATGAAAGCTGAGAGCCAGTGAATGTAAATGCTCAAAAACTTGAAGCGCTACTTTGCGCACTGCATTTTGAGTGACGCGGGCAAATAAGGCTTCACGTAGCTCAGCAAATAAAGAGGCAGAGATTCTTAAGAAGCCATAAGCAACAATGATGCCGAGAGGAACAGCTAATATTGCTTGGGGGGAGCTCGCCTTGATGTCCAAAGAGTCGATTAACTCTTTCATCAAAATAGGTATGCCTAAATTGGCAAACTTCGCAGCAACTAAACAACTTAGAGCCAAAATGACTCTAAAGCGATATTCCAGAAGATAAGGAAGAAGGTCGCGAATAACACGCCAATCACCACGTTGAGGCGTATTTGACTCGCCGCTAGACCGATGGTGACCCGATGAATGTCTCATCGTTGTATCTTATTCGCTTCTGCTTTAGTTTGCCGAGAACAATCTCATGATGGCCTCGCCATTGCTGCGAGAAAAACACTTCTTAGCAGCCTCCTCAAACGGCAACCATTCATAAGCAACATGCTCTCGTGGCGCCAATTGAATTTGAATTCCATCGGGCACTTCAAGTGAAAACCAATGCTCGGTATTGCGGGTAACACCAGGGGCATAGCGAAAGCGCCACTCAGGATAAATCTCGTATTCAATATGATGATGCATATTGCGCAGAGACCCCGTTGGCAATTGATCAACAGCGATACCCGTCTCTTCAAATACCTCTCGACTTGCTGCTAAGGTTAAATCTTCGTTTGGAGCATCTAGGCTACCAGTGACAGACTGCCAGAATCCCTCGCGATCAGCACGCTCTATCAATAAAACATCCCTATTCGATTTATAGATAACAACTAAAATCGAAATAGGGATTTTCAAGATCGATACTGCTTCTACTTTTATGCTGCAGGCGCAGCTTGACGCAAGCGGATATGTAATTCACGCAACTGACGCTCATCTACTGGGCTTGGCGCCTGAGTTAATAAGCACTGTGCGCGTTGTGTTTTAGGGAATGCGATTACATCACGGATTGATTCGGCACCAGTCATCATCGTAACGATACGATCCAAACCAAATGCGATGCCACCATGCGGAGGTGCGCCATACTGCAAGGCGTCCAACAAGAAACCAAACTTTGCTTGCGCTTCTTCAGCATCAATCTTCAGCGCACGGAACACTTGGCTTTGAACTGCTTCTTGGTGAATACGTACAGAGCCGCCACCAATCTCGCTACCATTCAGAACCATGTCATACGCTTTAGCCAAGCACTTACCAGGATCCGTTTCCAGATACTGCATGTGTTCATCTTTAGGGCTAGTGAAAGGGTGATGGCAAGCAACCCAACGCGCTTCGCCTTCGTCATAGTCAAACATAGGGAAGTCAACAACCCACAATGGCTTCCAGCCTTCAGTAAAGAGGCCGTGCTCTTTACCCCAAGCGGAATGACCGATACGTAGACGCAAATTACCGATGGCATCGTTCACGATTTTTTCTTTATCAGCACCAAAGAAAATAATGTCGCCATCTTTTGCGCCAGTGCGCTTCAAAATGCCTTCAATCGCTGCGTCATGCAAATTCTTGACGATTGGTGATTGCAATCCATTGCGGCCTTCCGCAACTGAATTCACCTTAATCCATGCCAAACCTTTGGCTCCATAGATGCTAACAAACTGTGTGTAGTCATCAATTTCACTACGGCTAATTTCAGCGCCGCCAGGTACGCATAAACCAACTACGCGACCACCAGCTTGATTTGCAGCGCCGGAGAATACCTTGAAATCAACATCTTTCATCAAATCCGTTAACTCGGTGAACTCAAAGCTGACGCGAAGATCAGGCTTATCGGAACCAAAACGCGCCATTCCTTCTGAGTACGGCATCGTTGGAAATGGATTTGGCAATTCCACATTCATGGTCTTCTTGAAAATATGACGAATCATGTTTTCAAATAAATCCCGAATCTCTAATTCACTTAAGAAGGCGGTTTCACAGTCAATCTGAGTAAATTCAGGTTGACGATCTGCACGCAAATCTTCATCTCGGAAACACTTAGTAATTTGATAGTAACGATCAAAACCAGCCACCATCAACAACTGCTTAAATAACTGAGGTGATTGTGGCAATGCAAAAAACTGACCATCATGCACACGTGATGGCACTAAATAGTCGCGCGCACCTTCTGGCGTGCTCTTAGTAAGCATCGGAGTTTCAATATCAATAAAGCCCGCATCATCTAAATAACGACGGCACTCCATTGCAACGTTGTAACGTAAACGCAAATTCTTTTGCATTTGTGGACGACGCAAGTCCAGCACGCGATGTGTCAAACGTGTAGTCTCGGATAAGTTCTCGTCATCAATCTGAAATGGTGGTGTTACCGAAGCATTCAAAATCACCAAGCTATGGCAGAGCACCTCAACCTTGCCTGTTGCCAGATCGTTATTTTCAGTGCCGGCAGGACGCGCGCGCACTAGACCCTTAATTTGAATGCAGTACTCGTTACGCACCTGCTCTGCAAGCGCAAACATTTCTGGACGGTCTGGATCGCAAACCACTTGCACAAAACCTTCACGGTCACGCAAGTCAATAAAGATCACGCCTCCATGGTCACGACGACGATTGACCCAGCCTGAGAGTGTGACCTCTTGACCGATCAGTGCATCTGTTACTTGGCCGCAATTATGGCTACGCATTGACATAACAATTTCCTATAAATCAAAAATGGTGTGGCAACTCTTGCGAAGTTAATCCACTGGAATTATTCGGGGGGACGGAACCCATTGAAACAATATGCTTCAACGCTTCCTCTACGCTCATCTCCAGTTCGATCGTTTGTGCCCGTGGCACGATCATGAAAAAACCAGAAGTTGGATTTGGTGTGGTTGGTAAAAATACATTGACGTATCCTTCGCCCAACTTGCTAGCAACTTCTTTAGCAGGCGTTCCGGTTTGAAACGCAATCACCCAAGAGTCAGCGTGAGGGTAACGAATTAATAAAGCCTTACTAAAGGCCTGACCGCTACCAGAAAATAATGTTGAGGACACCTGCTGTACGCTGGAATAAATGGAACGCACAACCGGAATGCGATTCACAAACTTATCCCAAACCTTAATCCACCACTGCCCTGCAAAACTAATCGCAAGAACACCAGTCAAAACAATTACTGCAACCACAATCAGAATGCCTACGCCAGGCAACTCTCTGAAATGCTGTAGATCTGCAGCAAACTGATGCGGAAAGATAACAATGATGGCCTGCATGACAGAGCCAAAAACGCCGTCAAGCAAGCCTAAGCCCCAAGTAATCACCCAAATGGTGACCGCCATGGGAGCCCATACAAGAATGCCAGCGATAAAGTATTTTTTCATGGTGTTTTGCCTAACCCGCTATTTTAGCGGGTTAGAGACTAATCAGCGAGATGCTAATAAATGCCTAGGGTAATGATCAGTATTCCAGCCAAGAACCCGCCGACAAAGAGCAAGAACCCCGCTAGCAGGCGATGTGTACGCCTTTCTTGCAGCAAAAGCGCCTTTAAAACCTCTAATTCAGCATTTTGGTCTTTTACAGGATGTCGACTTTGAGCCAAGCTATCGGCAATTAAGCGGGGTAAAGTTGGCAAGATTTTGGCCCAAGTAGGCGCCTCTTCTTTTAACCCGTCGATTAATCCACGCCAACCCAATTGCTTGCTCACCCATTTTTCGAGGATCGGCTTGGCAGTTTTCCAAAGATCTAGATCAGGATCTAATTGGCGGGCAAGGCCCTCGACATTCAACAAGGTCTTTTGTAGCAAAGTTAATTGCGGCTGAATTTCTACTTTGAATCGACGTGAAGTCTGGAATAAACGCATCAACACAATACCCAAGGAAATTTGTTTTAGAGGTCTATCAAAGTAGGGCTCACATACTGAACGGACTGCACCCTCTAATTCTTCAGCACGCGTATTAGCGGGGACCCAACCTGACTCAATATGTAACTCGGCAACTCTACGGTAATCGCGATTAAAGAATGCCAAGAAATTCAATGCCAAGTAATTTTTATCTGACTCGCTAAGCGCGCCAACAATTCCAAAATCCAAAGAAATAAATCGGCCGAATGTTTCTGGCTCTAGACTGATCATGATATTTCCAGGATGCATATCCGCATGGAAAAAACCATATTCAAATACTTGTGTAAAAAAGATTTCTACGCCATCTGCCGCTAATTTCTTAAAGTCGACACCAGCCGCACGCAACTCTGCAGTTCGGCCAATCGAGATACCATCCATCTTTTCCATCACGATGACATTGGTATGACATAAATCCCAGTACATCTCTGGAATCATCAGCTTCGTAGAGTCAGCAAAATATCGACGCAGCTGACTTGCATTGGCCGCTTCGCGCATGAGATCTAGCTCATCGTGCAGATAGGTATCAAACTCAGCTACGTTCTCGCGAGGCTTTAAACGACGGCCATCTTCAGAGCTCTTTTCAATAATCTTCGCCAATTTATACATCAAGGCGAGATCGCCTTCGATCACTGGCAATATTCCAGGGCGTAGCACTTTCACCGCAACAGGCAGACCGTGCCAATCAGGATGCTTTTCTGTTCCCCGCAAAACACCCAGATGAACTTGAGCAACAGAGGCGCTGGCTACCGGGCTGGCATCAAAACTAATAAATGTTTCATTTATTGATTGCCCTAATGCTGCTTCTATTAAACGCCTAGATTCTGCATTTGAAAATGGCGGCACTTGATCTTGCAGTTTTGCCAGCTCATTGGCAATATCTTCTGGCAATAAATCACGGCGGGTAGAAAGCACCTGACCAAACTTAACAAAGATTGGACCGAGCGCTTCAAGCGTTAAGCGAATACGCTCACCCCTTGGCAGACTAGTTCCTGGCGAGGTCCAGCAAACCACTGTCAAGCAGCCGCGTCCAATACCTGGCTTTAGAACATCTCGCAGCAATGGCAATAAACCATAACGCCATGCAGTAAAGAAAATGAATGAGAGGCGAGCAATTCGGCGCACGATTTATTAACCCTTTTGCCCGAGATTCTGAATACGTTTTTCCAAACGATCAACAGATTCGCGTAAATCACTTAACTCGGATTTATGAGCCATAAAGTCACGCATATTCAAAAGCACTTTTCTCTCTTCACTGACATATTCCACTAGATTGTCCAGCAAATCGCCAGCCGCTGACTTAGTAGCCGAAATGAACTTCTTACCCTTTTGAACCGCAAAATGAGCAGGGGCATCACCTAGGACACGAGCCAAATCCTCTTCATACTCCCAGCGCAATTGCCCAGCCAATCGACCAATCAACTGAGCCAAATCTGCATCACCAGTAATTTTGACGGCTTTGAATGCCTGCTCTTTTAAATTTCCAGAGCTAGAAACTAAATCGCTAAAAGCTTTGGCCGACACTTCTAAAGCTAAGCTTGGATTCTCAACCTCTTTCAAAGCTTCAAGCCTACCGGTATTACCGATACAAAAGCCAAGTTGGCCAAAAGGCAATTGCAAGAGAATTGTTTTGCTTGCGTGTTTTGATAATTCTGCACAGGCCCAAGGTTCACTTTCTAAAACATGATTGATGCCACGGCAAGCTGCAGTAGCGGCAATCATATGTGTAGAAGAAGTTGGTGTATTCATTAGTGTAAAAAACCCGCACTAGTGCGGGTTTTCCGTCGGAAAGTACCTAAAGCTTAAACCAACTGAGAGATACCTGCTAGTACCCAGCCTCCAGGACCCTCTAATGGCTTACTTAAATTCCAAATTTCTGAGAAGTCATTAGCTGGAGCTCCTGGCTGCTCGCTAATGACCCCACTGAACTGAACGCTACAGAAATAATGTGCCTCATTGGTTTCAATCCCTAGCAAACGCGCATTAATCGTGATGACATCAGTCTGATTTGTAGGGTCCACACGCCCTGCAAGATCCTGTGAAATTGTTGCGAACATCTCGGGAGTTGTGAATTCTTGTAAAGCTTGCAAATTTCCTTGATCCCAAGCCTTTTGCAAAGACACAAAAAATTGTTTGGAGTTTTCTAAAAAAGTGTGCTCATCAAAACCAGGCGGCAAAGTTGATTGGAATGTTTCAGGATCAGCACCAACATCCGCAAATGCGTTAGCCGCCGGAATAAATGCAGGCTCCTGTCTTGGAGACTGCCCAAAATTGGCACGTTGCACTCCAGGTGATGACATTACCGGCAACAATCTGCGAATCAAGAACATGATTACAAAGCCGGCCAACATCGCAATTAATAAACCTGTGACCAATGAAGATGCTGCCTCGCTCAAACCAAAGTGCGACAAGAGATAGCCGATACCAAGACCAGCAGCTAAGCCACCCAGAATTCCACCCATGCCACCAAAACGACTTGGTGCAGGCGCTTGCGGGGCTGGAGCTGGGGCACTCGGCTGAGCCTGCTGCACAGGCTTCTGCGCGGGAGTAGCTTGTTTTTGAATCGGCGCACTAGGGGCACGACCAAAACTTTTGCCCCCACCAAGGCGAGCAGCCTCGACATGTCCAACGCTTGCAGCAATCAAAGCGATGCTCACTAATGCTGCCCTAAAAAAATGTTGATTCATTTTGACTACCCCTCTTAATCTTTCGCTGGTATTTTTCTTGCTAAAAATACACAACTATCAGTATTTAATACCAATATGTAAGGCAACGATACCCCCAGTCATTCTGTGGGTTTCTACTTCATCAAAACCGACATCTAACATCATTTGCTTAAGGGTTTCCGCATCCGGATGCATGCGAATCGATTCGGCCAAATAACGATAGCTTTCTGAGTCTTGCGCAATTTTTTCGCCCAACCAAGGCAAGACCTTAAATGAGTAAGCGTCATACACGGGCTGTAAAAACGCATCTGGCTTAGAAAATTCCAATACCAAAACACGTCCACCCGGTTTAATCACTCGGCACATCTCACCAAGAGCAACTTCCTTATGGGTCATATTGCGCAAACCAAATGCCACAGTCACCACGTCAAAGTGATTATTGGGAAAAGGGATTTTCTCCGCATCAAATTGCACACAAGGTATCGCAATACCACGATCCAATAAACGATCACGGCCAACGCCAAGCATTGAAGCATTGATATCACTTAACCAAACTTGAGCATCCGGATTGCTGCCCCATTGCGTCGCTTTAGCAAATGCTGCAGCAAGGTCACCCGTACCACCAGCGATATCTAATATCTTTTGACCAGGGCGCACGTTGGCGCGTGCAATCGTAATTTTTTTCCAGACTCGATGCAAGCCGAACGACATCATGTCATTCATGACATCATATTTATTGGCAACCGAGTGAAATACCTCCGCTACCTTGCCAGCTTTTTCTGCCTCATCAACGCTTTGGTAACCAAAGTGGGTTTTACTCATTAGTGACTTCCACAAGAATGGCCATGTGAATGACCTGTTGTCGCCATTGGGGCGTCGCGATCAAGCCCAGCAGCAGCCAATTTTTCTAAATACTCTTTCCATATTTGATCTTGGTTCTCGCACAAGAAGCGCAGATACTCCCAAGAGTACAAACCAGAATCATGTCCATCAGAAAAGGTTGGCTTTAAGGCATAGTGGCCAACAGGTTCAAGACTAGAGATTACAACGTCACGCTTGCCTGTCTGCAAAGTTTCTTGGCCAGGCCCATGACCCTGCACTTCAGCCGATGGTGAAACTACTCTCAACAGTTCAAAGGGCAAGCGATAGGTTTGGCCGTCTTCATAAGCAAGCTCCAATACTTTGGATTGTTGATGCACCACCACATTGCTTGGAATCATTAAACCAATACCCTTTCAATACCACCTTGGTTGGCCTTGGCAACATAATCTTGCATCCAATTATCGCCAAGTAACTTTTGCGCCATTTCCACCACAATGTAATCTGCAGTGGTATCGCTATCAGCATTAAATCGAGATAGTCCTTGCAAGCAAGATGGGCAGCTGGTCAATACTTTCACATCACCCACGAAATTACCTTTGCGTAATTCGTTTGCACCCTTTTCCATTTCTATTTGCTTGCGGAAACGAACTTGAGTAGAGATATCCGGGCGAGTGACCGCCAACGTTCCAGACTCGCCGCAGCAACGATCGTTCTTTGCAATCGCTTTACCGTCTTCTAACTGAATCAGTTCGTTAACCGTCTTCAAAGGATCCTGTAGCTTCATAGGTGAATGACAAGGATCGTGATACATGTACTTAACACCAGTCACACCCGACAGCTTCACACCCTTTTCCATCAGATACTCATGGATATCAATAATGCGGCAGCCTGGGAAGATCTGCTCAAACTGATAACCAGCTAACTGGTCATAACAAGTTCCACAAGAAACTACGACTGTTTTGATATCTAGATAATTCAGAGTATTGGCAACGCGATGAAACAGCACACGATTGTCAGTAATCATCTTCTCGGCTTTATCAAAATCGCCATTGCCACGTTGTGGATAACCACAGCAGAGATAACCTGGAGGCAATACGGTTTGCACACCGACGTTCCAAAGCATTGCTTGAGTAGCTAAGCCAACCTGAGAAAACAGACGCTCAGAACCGCAACCAGGGAAATAGAACACAGCCTCACTATCAGCAGAAGTGATCTTCGGATCACGAATGATAGGCACATAGTTCGCATCTTCGATATCCAACAAAGCACGCGCAGTCTTCTTAGGTAAATTACCCGGCATCTTTTTATTTACAAAAAAGATGACTTGCTCTTTCACACTTGGCTTACCAACAGTGGCTGGTGGATGTGCCGTTTGCTGTTTGGCGAACTTGCGCAACACATCATTTCCAAAGCGCTGCAATTTGTAACCCCAGCCAATCATGGTCTTGCGAGCTAGATGAATGGTGTCTGGGCTTGTCGCATTCAAGAAGAACATCGATGCTGCTGTACCAGGATTAAAACGTTGCTGTCCCATCTTGCGCAATAAATTACGCATATTCATGGTGACATCACCAAAATCAATCTTGACAGGACAAGGAGTTAAGCACTTATGACACACAGTACAGTGCGCGGCAACATCATCAAACATTTCCCAATGTCGAATCGAAACGCCACGACGAGTTTGCTCTTCATATAAGAAAGCTTCAATCAATAATGAGGTAGCCAAAATCTTGTCACGTGGGCTGTAGAGCAAGTTAGCGCGTGGCACATGTGTTGAGCAAACTGGTTTGCACTTTCCACAACGCAAGCAATCTTTTACGCTATCAGCAATTGCGCCAATATCACTCTGCTGCATGATGATGGACTCATGCCCCATCAAGCCGAAGCTAGGGGTGTAAGCCATACTCAAGTCAGCATGTGGCATGAGCTTGCCTTTATTGAAGCGCCCTTCTGGATCCACGCGATTCTTATAGCTACGGAAATCTTTAAGCTCTGCTTCGGTTAGGTACTCCAATTTGGTAATACCAATTCCATGCTCTCCAGAGATCACACCATCCAAAGATCGGGCTAACTTCATAATGCGGTCTACGGCACGATGCGCATCTTGCAACATCTCGTAGTCATCTGAGTTCACCGGAATATTAGTATGCACATTGCCATCGCCGGCATGCATATGCAAAGCGACGAATACTCTTTTGCGCAAAATATTTTTATGAATGGCTTCTAATTCATTCAGAATCGGCTCAAATGCTAAGCCACCAAAGATGATGCGCAACTCTGAACGCACTTCTTCTTTCCAAGAAGCGCGCAGACTGTAGTTTTGCAGTTGTACAAAATAAGTATCCATTTGCGCAAGCCACTCAGACCAGCGCAACCTTACTTTTGCAATTAACTCCAAAGCCTGTTGAACACGGTCACCCAAAATCTCTGCTGTAGGAATCTCGTAATCTTCTTCATTCTTTCCTAATGGCAGCGCACTCTTCTTTAGGAAGGCTTCGAGACCATCTAAAACTTGAAGCTTGTTTTTCAGGGAGAGTTCAATATTGATTCGATCAATGCCATCGGTGTACTCACCCATACGTGGCAATGGAATCACCACGTCTTCATTGATTTTGAATGCATTGGTATGACGAGCAATCGCTGCTGTACGTGCGCGATCTAACCAAAACTTCTTGCGAGCCTCTGCGCTAACTGCCACAAAACCTTCACCAACTCGCAAGTTAGCCATGCGCACCACTTCACTCGTTGCAGCAGCAACCGCCTCTTCGTCATCACCAGCGATATCACCAATCAAGACCATCTTTGGCAAGCTATTGCGCTTGGACTTTGTTGAATATCCAACTGCGCGCAAATAACGATCGTCCAAATGCTCAAGACCAGCCAAGATCGGGCCGCCTTGTTTGCTTAATGTCTCAAGGTAGGCCTTGATCTCAACAATGCTTGGGATCGCTTCACGAGCTTGACCGAAAAACTCTAGGCAAACAGTACGCATGTATTTAGGCATGCGATGCAATACCCAGGTTGCGCTTGTAATCAAACCATCGCAACCTTCTTTTTGCACTCCAGGCAAACCAGCTAAAAATTTATCGGTAACGTCTTTACCAAGACCTTCTTTACGGAAACGCTTTCCTTCTACCTCTAATATTTCTGTCTTCAAAATGCGCTGGCCAGGCTCACTATTTCCATCTGACCAAGTCAGCCGAAAGCGAACCTTTTCAACATCATGAATCTTGCCAAGGTTATGCTCAAGACGCTCTACATCAAGCCAGTTACCTTGTGGATCTACCATGCGCCAGCTGGCTAAGTTATCAAGAGCAGTGCCCCACAGAACAGCTTTTTTTCCACCTGCATTCATGGCGATGTTACCGCCAATACAACTTGCATCAGCTGAAGTAGGGTCGACTGCAAACACAAGCCCCGCATGCTCGGCAGCATCGGATACCCGACGCGTTACAACGCCAGCACCTGTAAAAATAGTTGAAACTTCCTGCTCAACACCTGGTAAGCGTTTACTTTTGACACCATCAATTTGTTGCAACTTCTCGGTATTGATCACTGCGGACATAGCATACAAAGGAATTGCACCACCTGTATAGCCAGTGCCGCCTCCGCGCGGAATGATCGTCAAACCCAACTCCACACAGGCTTTTACCAAGCCAGGAATTTCAGATTCATAGTCAGGCTTGAGAACTACCAGAGGAAACTCAACGCGCCAATCTGTCGCATCAGTTACGTGCGCGGCGCGAGAAACGCCATCAAAACAAATATTGTCACTAGCAGTATGACGGCCTAATTCTTTTCGAGCACGCTTGCGGATTTGCTCAACTTCCTTGAAGCCGTTCTCAAAATTTTCAATGGCGCGATAAGCGGCATTCAATAAAACTTCTACTTGCTCAGCAGAGTCACCATTGTTGCGCTTCTTCACCTCACCCAAGCGGTGCCACAAAGCGTCAATTAATTGCTGGCGACGATTAGGACTATCCAACAAGTCATCTTGCAGAAAGGGGTTGCGTTGCACCACCCAAATATCACCAAGAATTTCAAACAACATGCGAGCCGATCGGCCAGTTCTACGAACTCCACGCAAATCATTTAAAACGCGCCATGACTCCTCGCCTAATAGGCGGATCACAATCTCACGATCAGAAAAGGAGGTGTAGTTGTAGGGGATTTCGCGAAGTCGGGTGGGGCCCGCCTCAAAATCCTGCAACTGGTTCAAAGCCAATGGTGCGTTCATATCGACATATTTGATAAATATGCATTTTAATTGAGCTACCCAGATACTGTCAGGAATCCAAGAAAGTTGCTCAAAAGCTTATAAACCCTTGGAAAACTAAGGGCTTAGAGCCCATCCGTGGTACGCTCATCGCATGGCAACAAATTATTTAAAGAAAATTTTATCGGCTCGCGTCTATGACGTAGCAAGAGAAACTGAGCTTCAGGTCGCTCCAGAATTAAGCAAACGTTTGGGCAGCCAAGTTTTGCTAAAAAGAGAGGATAACCAGCCGGTTTTCTCATTCAAGCTTCGGGGCGCCTACAACAAAATGGCGCATTTGACGCCAGAAGCCTTAAAACGCGGGGTAATTGCTGCTTCAGCAGGCAACCATGCTCAAGGCGTCGCCTTGGCGGCGTCAAAAATGAAGTGCAAGGCCGTCATTGTGATGCCGGTAACCACACCAAGCGTCAAAATTGACGCCGTCAAAGCCAGAGGTGGATCTTGGGTAGAAATCATCCTGCATGGCGAATCCTATAGTGATGCCTTTAAGCATTCGGAAGTGGTGGCAAAAAAACGCGGCCTTACCTTTGTTCATCCCTTTGATGATCCGGATGTTATTGCCGGTCAAGGCACCATCGCTCAAGAAATTTTTGCTCAATATTCAGATCCCATTGATGCTGTATTTGTCGCTATCGGTGGTGGCGGATTAATTGCTGGCATTGGCGAATACGTTAAAGCTGTTAGCCCAAAAACAAAAGTGATCGGAGTTCAAGCATCCGACTCTGACGCCATGAATCAATCACTCAAAGCAAATAAACGCATTGAGATGAAAGACGTTGGATTGTTTTCAGATGGCACCGCTGTCAAATTGGTTGGTAAAGAAACTTTCCGTATCTGCAAAAAAGTAGTCGATGAAATCGTTACGGTTGATACCGACGAAATCTGCGCAGCAATTAATGATGTCTTTACCGATACCCGCAGCATCCTTGAGCCTGCAGGCGCCTTGGCTATTGCCGGCATGAAAAAGTATGTCGAGAAAAAACGGATTAAGAGGAAAACACTTGTAGCGGTAGCTTGTGGTGCCAATATGAACTTTAGTCGTCTGCGCTTTGTTGCAGAGCGCGCTGATGTTGGTGAATTCCGTGAGGCAGTATTTGCAGTCACTATTCCAGAAGAGCGTGGATCATTTAAGCGCTTCTGCGAATTACTTGGCAAGCGAAATGTTACGGAGTTTAACTATCGTATTGGCGATCAAAAAGAGGCTCACATTTTTGTTGGCATTAGCACTCAAAAAGCGGGCGATAGCGATGCAATCGCAAAGCATTTCCGCAAAGCGAAATTCGCAACCATCGACCTTACTCATGACGAATTAGCAAAATCTCATTTACGCCATATGGTGGGTGGTCATTCAGCACTTGCTAAAGATGAGCTGCTTTATCGCTTTGAATTCCCTGAGCGCCCAGGCGCACTCATGAAATTCTTGACTAGCATGGCGCCGAACTGGAACATCAGCCTGTTCCACTACCGCAATCACGGCGCAGACTATGGGCGCATTTTGGTCGGCATTCAAGTCCCAAAAAATGAGCAAAAGAAATTCCAGAAATTCTTGGCAACTCTAGGCTATCCACACTGGGATGAAAGCAATAACCCTGCTTATCGCTTATTCTTGAAATAACCATGTCGTACACGCTCACCGGAAAACTTGTCGTCGCGATTTCATCGCGCGCCTTGTTTGATTTCGAAGAAGAAAATCGCATCTTTGAATCTACCGATGACAGCGCCTATATGAAGCTTCAACTAGAGCGTCTGGCTACGGCAGCGCAGACCGGGGTAGCCTTTCCGCTTGTCAAAAAACTTCTTGCTTTTAATGAAGCAGGCGAACAACGAGTCGAGGTTGTCATCCTCTCTCGCAATGATCCCGTCAGCGGCTTGCGAGTTTTCCGATCTGCCGAACATCACGGTCTTCATCTAGAGCGCGGCGTGTTTACAAGAGGACGTCCGCCATACCATTACCTACGCTCTCTACATGCAAACCTCTTCTTATCAGCGAATGAAGATGATGTGAGAGCAACAATCGATGCTGGGTTCCCAGCAGCAAGAGTTTTCCCAGAATCCAGCAAAATTGCCGAGTCGCATCCTAATGAAATTCGGATTGCATTCGACGGAGACGCAGTACTGTTTTCGGACGAAGCGGAACAAGTTTTCCAGAACAAAGGTCTTGAAGCCTTTGTCGACCACGAAAGCAAAAAAGTAGATATCCCTTTGCCGCCCGGTCCATTCAAGCCTTTGCTAGAAGCATTACATAGACTGCAACGTTCAACTAGTGAAAATGGCATGCGCATTCGTACCGCCTTGGTAACCGCTCGCTCAGCGCCTGCGCATGAACGAGCTATCCGCACCTTAATGGCCTGGGGAATTGATGTGGATGAAGCGATGTTTTTGGGTGGTTTATCCAAGAGCGAATTTCTTCGAGAGTTTGAACCGGACTTTTTCTTTGATGATCAAACAGGTCATTGCCAATCAGCAGCATCTGTTGCTCCGACAGGGCACGTAGTATCTGGTGTCTCCAACCAGCCAAAAAACCAAAAATAATTATGGCAACACTCTCACTTGGGCAAACAACCCAATATCCAGATCAATACGATCCAAGTTTGCTTTTCCCTATTCCTAGAGCAGAAAATCGCGCCAAACTTGGTCTAAAAGAAGGTCAAGCGCTGCCATTCGTTGGTGTTGATATTTGGAATGCTTTTGAACTCGGCTGGCTTAATAAAAAAGGGAAGCCTCAAATCGCACTTGCTGAATTTCAGATTCCAGCTGATTCACCCAACATGATTGAATCTAAGTCGCTCAAGCTTTACCTCAACAGCCTAAACAACGCGCGCCTTGAAGATGAAGGCGAGCTTCGTGAATTACTCATTAAAGATCTTTCAGCTATTGCGGGAAGCAAGATCACCACACGCATTCAAGCAACCGAAGCTGTAGCCAAAAAAGGCATGCAAGAAATGGGTGGCGTTCTGTTAGACAGACTGGATATTGAGGTAGATCCATCCACACCAGCAGACCCAAGCTTATTGGGCGTTAATGAATCTTTTGGGCCAATCGAACAATGCCTGGTTTCTCATTTACTGAAATCGAACTGCCCTGTTACAGGACAACCGGATTGGGCTAGCGTCCAAATTCGATATCAAGGTCGCCCCATTCTTGAAGAAGGCTTATTGCGTTACCTGATTGGCTTTAGACAATTGGGTGAATTTCATGAGCACTGCGTTGAAACAATCTTTACTGATATCAAGCGGCAATGCAAGCCAGAAAAATTATCCGTGTACGCACGCTACACACGTCGTGGCGGTCTAGATATCAATCCATTCAGAACAGATCACAACTCACCTTGGCCAGATAATATTCGCCATGCTCGGCAATAAATAAAAAACCCTCAGAAATTTCTAAGGGTTTTTTCTTATCAGCCACCAATCACTTGAGTGGCTTGTTGGTTGCTTATTAGTTACTACTTAAAACGGAATATCGTCATCCATTGCACCCAATGAGGCGGCATTAGAAGCGGCTGGAGCCGGCTGCTCAGCAGACTTAGAACGACTATAGCTCTCGCCACTATCGCCACCGCCAACTGGCTTGCCACCAAGCATTTGCATAGTTTCAGCAACGATTTCTGTGGAGTACTTTTCTTGACCACTCGCATCCGTCCATTTACGCGTACGTAAACGACCCTCTACGTAAACCTGTGAACCTTTTTTAAGATATTGACCTGCGATCTCCGCAAGCTTTCCAAAGAATGCAACGCGATGCCATTCCGTGGTTTCTTTCATTTCACCTGTTTGCTTATCTTTGTAGCGATCTGATGTTGCTACTGAAATATTGGTAACTGCGTCGCCGCTTGGCATATAACGCGTTTCTGGATCGCGCCCTACGTTACCTACGATGATGACCTTATTTACCGAAGCCATGTTGTCTCCCGAAGAAAATACTACTGTTATTGCTACTTAAAAAATTGCCTTAATAAAAATCGATAAAGCTACGGCTGCGTCTTTGTTGCGAATTACTTTGAATCTTTTGATTTCGGTGGCATTTCGCCCATCGACCAAGCAATTATAAGCCAGCATACTAAGAGTACAGCGCCCATGACAAAGACCGATAAATCGCCATGGCTATCCATTAAATAGCCTCCTACAGTCGCCCCAGAAAACAAGCCAATAGATTGGGTAGTGTTGTAAACACCCAGTGCAGTACCTTTGGATTCTTTTGCAAAACGTGACACTAGGGAAGGCTGCAAGGCCTCCAATAAATTGAAGCCTACAAAATAAATTAAGAGTGCAATCGCAATTGAGATTACTGAGGATGTATTGGTGAATAAAAATTCGGCAATCAATAACAACACGATTGCTAGCAAAAGGATGGTGCGCAATTTTTGTTTCTTCTCGCCAAAAATCAAAATGGGCGCCATGAAGAAAAATGACAACAACACTACAGGCAAATAAATTTCCCAATGCGAAGCTAGAGGTAGTCCGGCCTGAACCAACAAACGCGGCACAACCAAAAACATCGCCACCTGTGTTGCATGCAGAACGAAGACGCCTAAATTGAGACGCATTAATTCGGGGCGCAAAAAGACTTCTCTTAATGAGGCTTGCTGGATATTTACTTCAGGCTTGTTACTGGGCAACACAAAGTGCGTCACTAGCATCGCGGCAACACCTAAGATTGCTAAGACAATAAAAATTCCACTCAGACTAATGAGGCGATATATCGGTGCTGCAATTACCAAAGACAGAGCAAAAGAGAGGGCGATACTGCCTCCAACCAAAGCCATTGCTCGAGTACGCACCTGTTCACGCGTAAGATCAGCAACCCATGCAGAAATAGCAGCCGATACTGCGCCTGCACCCATAACTCCGCGACCAATTGCAATCCAAAGCAAATCGTCTTGGGCAGCGCAAATTAGTGCCCCAGCCACGAACAAAGAGAGACCCCAAAGCACCACCGGCTTACGCCCAATACGGTCAGAAAGACGTCCCAATGGGATATAAAAGCAGGCCTGAACGATATTGAAAATACCCAGGGTCAAACCAACCCAAAGAGCATGCTCACCGCCCGGCAAACCCCGTGCATGAATGCTAAAGACGGGCAGTAGCAAGAAAAGGCCCAGCATTCGCAGGCCAAAAATGCCTGCTAAAGCGAGAGTGGAGCGAAGTTCAGAAGGATTCATGGGAAAGAGCTATATTAACAAGTTACGCTAAAAAATCATGAATAACGAAATCAAGATCCGCGGTGCCCGCACCCACAACCTCAAAAATATCAATCTGGACATTCCTAGAGAGAAACTGGTCGTCTTAACTGGCCTATCCGGCTCAGGGAAAAGTTCACTTGCTTTTGACACGCTCTATGCAGAGGGTCAACGACGTTATGTAGAGTCATTATCCGCCTATGCCCGTCAATTTTTGCAGTTAATGGAAAAACCCGACGTAGATACGATCGAGGGTTTATCTCCAGCAATCTCAATCGAGCAAAAGGCGACCAGCCACAATCCGCGCTCTACCGTTGGCACCGTAACAGAAATTCATGATTACCTGCGTCTCTTATTTGCTCGCGCAGGAACACCACATTGCCCAGAACACGATCTTCCGCTGGAAGCGCAAAGCGTTTCTCAAATGGTAGATACGGTATTAGCAATGCCAGAAGATACCAAGCTCATGATTCTTGCTCCCGTGGTCAGCGAGCGTAAAGGTGAGTTTGTTGATTTTTTCCAAGATCTCCAAGCGCAAGGCTTTGTGCGCTTTCGTGTGCGCTCTGGTGGAGGCACCGCCAATGCCGCTAAAGCAGAAATCTTTGAAGTAGATCAATTACCAGCACTAAAGAAAAACGACAAACACTCTATTGAAGTTGTAGTAGATCGAATTAAAGTTCGACCTGACATTCAACAACGCCTTGCTGAATCGTTTGAGACTGCCCTGCGCTTAGCTGATGGCAAAGCAATGATTGTTGATATGGATACCGGCAAAGAGATGATTTTCTCGAGCAAATTTGCCTGTCCAGTTTGCTCATATTCTTTGCAAGAGCTAGAGCCACGTCTTTTTTCTTTCAACAATCCGATGGGCGCCTGCCCCTCATGCGACGGACTTGGACATCAATCTTTCTTTGATCCAAAACGTATCGTTGCGCACCCTGATTTATCACTAGCTTCTGGCGCTATTAAAGGCTGGGATCGACGCAATCAGTTTTATTTCAAGCTACTACAAACGCTCGCCAAGCATGGTGGCTTCGACGTTGAAAAGCCTTTTGAATCTCTTTCCAAGAAACAGCAAGATCTGATCTTATTGGGCTCTGGCGATGTCACCATACCGTTTGAGTACATCAATGAGCGCGGAAAAAATACTATTCGTGAGCACGCATTTGAAGGCATTGTTGCTAACTTTGAACGTCGCTATCGCGAAACAGATTCTGTCACTGTGCGCGAAGAGCTTGCTCGTTATCAGAACATTCAAACCTGTCCTGAATGTAGCGGCAGTCGCCTGCGTAAAGAAGCACGCTTTGTTCGGGTGGGCGAGAAAAAACAATCGCGCGCTATTTATGAAATCAGCGCACTCCCACTAAAGGATGCGAAAGAATATTTCGAGACTCTTGAGCTTAAGGGTGCTAAAAAAGAAATTGCCGACAAGATTGTTAAAGAAATCAGTGCTCGTCTACGCTTCTTAAACGATGTTGGCCTTGACTATCTCTCACTTGAACGCAGCGCAGACACGCTCTCAGGTGGCGAGGCACAACGTATTCGCCTTGCAAGCCAGATTGGTTCTGGATTAACAGGTGTGATGTATGTATTAGACGAGCCATCAATTGGACTGCATCAACGCGATAACGATCGACTGATTGGCACGCTCAAGCATTTACGTGACTTGGGCAATAGTGTTTTAGTTGTAGAGCATGATGAAGACATGATCCGTGCATCAGATTGGGTAATCGATATCGGGCCTGGTGCCGGCGTTCATGGCGGCGAAATTGTTGCGCAAGGTACACCTGCGGAAGTTGAGGCCGATATTAAATCTCTCACTGGCGCTTACCTTGCTGGACGTGAATCAATTGAAGTTCCAGAAAAGCGCATTCCTGTAAATGATCGCTTCTTAGAAATTATCGGTGCACGCGGAAACAACTTGCAATCCGTACATGCCAAGATTCCCGTAGGACTACTAACTTGCGTGACTGGTGTCTCAGGTTCAGGTAAATCAACCCTAATCAATGACACCCTTCATCATGCAGTCGCTCAACATTTGTATGGTTCAAGTGCTGAGCCAGCTGCGCACGATGCCATCAAGGGCCTAGAGCACTTCGACAAAGTCATTAGCGTGGATCAGTCACCGATTGGTCGTACACCACGATCCAACCCTGCTACCTATACCGGTCTTTTCACACCCATTCGTGAGCTATTTGCAGGAGTTCCCGCTGCGCGTGAACGTGGTTACGAAGCTGGCCGCTTCTCCTTTAACGTCAAAGGCGGTCGTTGTGATGCCTGTGAAGGTGATGGCGTTCTCAAAGTCGAAATGCATTTCTTGCCAGATGTTTATGTGCCTTGTGATGTTTGTCATGGCAAGCGCTATAACCGCGAAACATTAGACATCCGTTACAAAGGGAAAAATATTCACGAAGTGCTTTCAATGACGATCGAACAAGCTCATGAATTCTTTGAAGCAGTTCCTGTGGTTAAACGCAAACTCAAAACACTTTTGGACGTTGGTTTAGGTTACGTACAGCTAGGCCAAAGCGCAACGACTCTGTCAGGCGGTGAAGCGCAACGCGTAAAGCTTTCGCTAGAGCTTTCCAAACGCGATACCGGAAGAACGCTCTATATCTTGGATGAGCCCACTACGGGCTTGCATTTCCACGATATTCAACTGCTATTAACCGTCATTCAAACGCTGAAGAAACAAGGCAATACGATCGTCATCATCGAACACAATCTCGATGTAATTAAGACTGCCGATTGGATTATTGATTTAGGCCCTAAAGGTGGTGCTGGTGGTGGACAAATCATTGCGACTGGAACGCCCGAAGAAGTTGCCAAGAATGATGTGAGTTTTACCGGTCATTATCTGGCCCCCCTCTTAACTCGCAAAATGAGTACGAGTGCAGGCGCAGCCAAAAAGAAAAAGTAGATAGCGAATTTCGCTATCTACTAAAGATTAGTACTTACAGTAACTTAGCCTCAGCCAAATCTATTGCCTCTGGGTTGCCAGAGATCACCAGAATATCGTTTGCCTGAAGTAGTAAGTCTGGAGCAAGTGCCAACTTACTGTAGTCAGCATTGCGGCCCTTGCGACGAACCGCTTGGACGCTAACGCCTTCGTTTTCAAGATGAAGATCAGATAGCGTTTTACCCACAGCCTGAGAATTTGGTAGCAAGGTGATGGAGTGCAAGCGCCAAGACTCATTCGAACCGAAATCATCATCACTCGCACCCCGGAAGTAGCCCCTTAATAAGCTATAACGCTCTTCACGCGCAGTCGTAATGCGTCTTACCACCTTGCGCATGGGCACGCCCATAATCAGCAAGACGTGCGATGCAATCATCAAGCTACCCTCAATTAATTCGGGCACTACTTCAGTTGCACCTGCTGCTTGTAGCTTAGCAATATCAGCATCATCTTTAGTGCGCACTAGCACGGTCATGCCGGGGCGCAAATGCTCAACCTGACGCAACACTCTTAAGCTGGCAGCAGTATCTGCGTATGTGATAACGACAGTTTTCGCCCTTGAAAGACCGGCGGCTACCAAATAATTTTCACGGCTAGCATCGCCATACACAACGTTATCGCCAGCAGCAGCGGCTTCTTTCACTCGATCAGGATCTAGATCCAAAGCAATGTATGGAATTTTTTCCTGATCAAGCATGCGAGCCAAACTTTGCCCAGAACGACCAAAACCACAAATGATCACGTGATTTTCATTACGAACACTTTTAGCAGCAACCCGAGTTAGTGCAAGTGATTGCAATAGCCATTCATTGCTTGAGAAGCGCATTGCGATACGGTCGCTGTATTCAACCAAGAATGGCGCGCAAAACATCGAAAGCAACATGGCAGCCAGAACAGCTTGACTCAAAGTGGGATCAATCAGGTCTAAGCCATCAATCTGCGTAAGAAGCACAAAACCAAACTCACCTGCTTGAGCCAGACAAAGTCCAGTCCGTATTGAGATGCCAGTGCTGGAGCCAAAGGCCTTCGAAAGCAAAGCAATGAGACCAAACTTAAATATCAATGGACCAATTAATAAAGCCACTACCAACATCCATTGCTCTCTAATGACACTGAAGTCGAGCAACATGCCGATCGTAATAAAGAAGAGGCCTAGCAAAACATCGCGGAAAGGTTTGACATCTTCCTCAACCTGATGGCGATAAGGCGTTTCAGAAATCAACATACCCGCCAAGAATGCTCCGAGAGCTAGCGACAAACCGAAATGCTCAGTCAAGCCTGCCATTCCAAGCACAATCAGCAACAGATTGAGCATGAATAATTCTTGCGAGCGTAACTTCGCAACCAATCTAAACCAACGGCTCATTAAAGATTGGCCAATAAAGAAAATCAGCGTCAGAGCAACTGTGATTTTGATGGACGCAGCCGTCAGCGCGACAAAAAGATCTTTCGGATTTTTTCCTAAAGATGGCAACAAGATCAGCAAGAAGACCACAGCCAAATCTTGAAAAAGCAAAATGCCAACGACATTTCGACCGTGCTCTGTCTCCAACTCAGCACGATCAGAAATCAGTTTGGTAACAATGGCGGTGGATGACATGGCTAGCGCCCCACCCAAAGCAATTGCAGCCTGCCATGAGATCGGATAAATCCAATTCATTAATAAGCTAGCAGGTACCGCCAAAACCATTGTCAAAATAACTTGGCTGCCACCCAAGCCAAATACGATATTGCGCATTGACCTGAGCTTATGCAGGTTAAATTCCAGGCCAATTGAGAACATCAAGAAAACAACCCCAAACTCCGCCAAGTACTTCACCGTAGCGGAATCGCTTGCCAAGCCCAAGGCATTAGGCCCAATCAGCACACCGATGGCCAAATAGCCCAAAATAGGGGGTAAGCCAAAATAGCGGAAAATAACCACTCCAGCCACACCAGAGGCTAAGAGAATAAGAGTTAATTCAAGGACTGACGGCATATACTTACTCGATGATAGCTAAGACTCGTGAACGTACCCTAAAGCTTGCCCGCGATACCCTCACTATTGAGGCTGCTGCACTGCAAACAATGCGTGATCGCCTTGAAGGCCAAAACGCAGATGCCCTGATTCATGCCGTGGAATTACTACATGGATGCAAAGGCAGAATCGTAGTGTCTGGCATTGGCAAATCGGGACATATTGCCCGCAAAATTGCAGCCACATTTGCCTCAACAGGATCTCCTGCTTTTTTTGTACACCCCGCTGAAGCTAGCCATGGTGATTTGGGCATGGTTACTCGTGAAGATGTTTTTGTAGCTCTATCCAATTCTGGTGAGACAGATGAGTTGCTAACAATCGTTCCGATCGTCAAGCGTACTGGCGCCAAACTGATCGCACTCACTGGTGCACCGAATTCATCTCTCGCAAAATTAGCGGATGCGCATTTAGATACCAGCGTAGAAAAAGAAGCATGTCCGCTCAATCTCGCGCCAACCACTAGCACTACCGCAGCACTTGCTATGGGTGATGCGCTTGCAGTCGCCCTACTAGACGCTCGCGGCTTTCAAGCAGAAGACTTTCAGCGCTCGCATCCTGGCGGTCGCTTAGGTCGAAAACAATTGATGCATGTCAGTGAAGTAATGAGAAGTTTTGATGACACGCCAAAAATTTCGATTCAAGCCTCGCTACAAGATGCTTTACTAGAGATGACTGCGAAACGAATGGGCATGGTCGTCATACTTGATGAAAACAATAAAGTGTTTGGTATTTTGACCGACGGAGATTTGCGCCGTTTACTCGAGAAAAATACCAACCTCAGCAACATCACACTTAAAAGCGCCACGACTTCCAGCCCAAGAACTATCCCGCCTGAGCTGCTAGCAGAAGAAGCAATAGAGATGATGGAAAAGCATCGCATTAATCATTTAGTGGTTACAGATAAAGCCGGGGTTTTACTTGGCGCACTGAACTTACACGATCTTTTTGCAGCTAAAGTTATTTAACGAGTTACCCATTCAATTCCATGCCGAGCGCTTTTAACACTCACAATACAAATCCTCTATCGAGTTACCCGCAAGCCTGGGAACGCGCCAGCAAAATTAAGTTATTGGTTTTAGACGTAGACGGGGTATTAACAAATGGACAGGTTTGGATTGGTGCCGAAGGAAAAGAATCCTTAAAAGCATTCGATATTCAAGATGGTCTGGGCATCAAATTACTAGAGCAATGTGGTATTGCTACTGCGATTATTACCGGCAGAAATTCCAAAATGGTGCTGGCTCGCTGTGACGAACTTGGTATTAAGCATGTGCATATGGGCGTTGAGAATAAAGCACTTGCCTTAGAAGAAGTACTCAAGTCACTTGGACTCAAGGCGAGCGATTGCGCAGTCATGGGTGATGATTGGCCGGACCTAGCCATGATGAAATATGCAGGTCTTCGCATCGCCCCAGCCCAAGCGCATGAAGCTGTTAAAGAGTTTGCGCATTTAGTCACCTCACGTGCTGGCGGCAATAGCGCAGTAAGAGAAGCATGCGACCTGATTCTGAAATCCCAGAATCGCTATGAAGAGTTACTCAACAAAGCTCGCAACTAAGAATATTCAGGCTGGCAATGCAATTCAATTCTCAACAAATCAAATTTAGTATTGGTCGCACCTTGTTGCGTCTAATGCCATTGATATTGATGGGCTTGCTAACTTTAGTGACGTTTTGGTTGGTCCGAAAAAATACTCCGCCCGAGCACTCTATACTGGAGCGCGTGCGCCTTCATGAGCCCGATTACATCATTCAAAACGGCACTCTCTCTGCATTAAACGAGCAGGGGAACACTAAGTACCGCATTTTGGGCAACAAGGTCACCCACTACGATGACGATGCTTCAATCGATATTGATTTGCCTCGCATGCGCCTTTTTCAGCCAGATAAAGCGCCTGTTACCGTTAAATCAAATACCGGACATCTAGATGGCGACCTAACGATTTTGGAGCTATTTGATAACGCATCGATCTTCAGACCGCCTCAGGCAGCCACAGCCACTGAGCCAGCGACCTTAAGAATGTTAGCCTCGTCTAGCTATTTCAAAGTCTTAATTAACGATGACATCGTTAAAACCGATAAACCCATTACGCTTGAACAAGGCATGTCAGTGATGCACTCTACCGATGGTGGAATCTTTGACAATATTCAGCAAAGCATGACCCTATCTGGGCAAGTTAAAGGTCGAATTGAACGCGCCCCGCGCAATGGTCAATAAAATATCTGCATGATTCGACTTTCAACCATCTGGACTGTGTTTTGTCTCCTTCTCTGCGCGAATATTGCTCACGCAGAAAAGGCTGATCAAGACAAACCAATCATTCTTGAGGCTGAGAGCGTTTCGGTAAATGATGTGCAGCAGATTTACGATCTCAAAGGCCAGATTCTGCTAATTAAGGGCAGCATGGTTGTTACGGGAGATGATGGCCATATCCAAGTTGATCCTGAGGGCTATGAGTTTGTTGATGTCAAAGGAACTACCGATACTGCTGCCAGCTTTAGACAAAGAAGAGAAGGACTGGCTGATGAATTTATGCAAGGCCATGGCACACAAGTTTCCTACAATGCAAAAACAGAATTACTGACCATTACTGGCGACGCCAAATTAAAGCGTTTGCTAAATATGCAGATGCTCGATCAACTACAAGGCTGGAAAATTGAGTACGATGACATTACTGAACGCTATCGTGTAACGCCGCCTTCCAGCGCAAAACCAGAGGACCTTCCCTTGGCAAGAGCAATCCTTTCACCAAGAAGAAAAGCCACATTAGAAAAATGACAACGGATCAAGCTCAAGACAACTCAACTGCAACGCTCAGCGCCCATAAATTGCAAAAACGTTATGGCTCAAGAACAGTAGTGCGCGATGTTTCCGTAGAAGTGAAATGTGGTGAAGTCGTAGGTCTTCTGGGGCCAAACGGCGCAGGCAAGACTACCTCTTTTTACATGATTGTCGGCCTAGTGCCAGCAGATGGCGGCCAAATAGTGCTTGATGGCAAAGACATCACGCATTTACCCATTCACGAGCGTGCTCGCATGGGCCTCTCCTATCTACCTCAAGAGGCATCCGTTTTCAGAAAACTCAATGTGGCTGAAAACATTCAAGCAGTTCTAGAACTCCAAGTACAAGGTGGCAAGCCATTAAGCAAGGCTGAGATTGCCAATCGATTGGATGAGCTTTTGGGCGAACTTCAAATTGGTCACCTACGCAATAATCCAGCGCTGTCCCTTTCAGGCGGAGAACGGAGACGCGTTGAAATCGCTCGAGCTTTAGCTTCACAGCCTAAATTTATTTTGCTAGATGAGCCTTTCGCTGGTGTTGACCCCATTGCTGTTGGGGAAATTCAGCGAATCGTTCGTTTCTTAAGAGACCGACAGATTGGCGTCCTGATAACAGACCACAATGTTCGAGAAACCCTCGGTATTTGTGATCATGCCTACATCATCAGCGAAGGCAGCGTTTTGGCAGAAGGCCAACCAGATCAAATCATTCAAAATGACGCGGTTCGTCGAGTCTATTTGGGTGAGAACTTCCGGATGTAATCCCCATACTTGTGCAAAGCGCAGGGCTTCTGTCCGCATAAGTAATAAAAAATTCATTTCCCCTCTTGGATTTCGGCAAATTCGCTGATACGCTGGAGGTTCATGCATTACTTCTCAAAAAAAACAGCTCAAATTCCACAGGGGCATGCTGCGCACCCCAGCTATAGCTATGCGCAGGCTTTGATATAAGGAGTTGCTAATGAATTTAAAAATTAATAGCCGTCATGTTGAAGTTACCCCCGCAATGCGTACGCACTTGGAGGCCGGCTTAGCGAAAATTCGAAAGCACTTCGACCACGTTATTGATGCATCGGCATTTTTAGTAGTCGATAACGCCAAAGAAAAAGATCTGCGTCAAAGCGCTGAGATCACCATTCACCTCAAGGGCAAAGAATTATTTGCTGAGGCCCATAACGCCGATCTTTACCACGCCATGGACGCCGTCGTTGACAAACTGGAGCGCCAAGTTGTCAAACACAAGGAAAAGATCCAGGATCATCATCACGAAAAGCGTTTTGAGTGATCTCCGACGTCAGGACACCTATAATCATTTCTAATGAATGCCCTGACTAATCTTTTCACCCCCGACTGCATCGTATTAGACAATCCTGCCAAAAACAGAGCTGATGCGTTTGCAGCCGCCGGAGAACTATTTGCGAAGCAAGTTGGTATCGACGCAAGCTCAGTCATCGAGTTTTTAAACGCTCGTGAAGAATTGGGCTCAACCGCCCTCGGTGCAGGAGTTGCCATACCTCACGGTCGAGTAAAGGGATTAAAGCAGCCAGCAGCCGCGTTAATTCGCCTCAAAGACCCAATTGAATTCGCCGCACCCGATGGCGAACCCGTTAAGACCCTCATTTTCTTATTGGTGCCAGAGAAGGCAACACAGCAACACCTAGAAATTCTGTCCTCGATTGCGCAACTATTATCAGATACGGATGTTCGCGAAACATTGAGCACCTCTACCGATACAACAAAAGTTTGTGAGCTATTGCAGCATTGGGGTAATACAAAATGACGCAGCCATTACTCTTAGATGGAGTAACTGCTCAGCAAATTTTTGATGACAATGTCTCCGATCTCAAACTTTCTTGGATCGGCGGCCTAGAGGGTGCTGACCGCACCTTTCCACCCGAAGCGGTCAAGGCTGCAGCTGCTAGCTCTGACCTTGTGGGTCACTTAAACCTCATTCACCCAAGCCGTATTCAAATTTTTGGCGAACAAGAAGTTGATTACCACGCAGCCTTAGAGCCCAAACAAAAACAAGAACAAATTGCGAGCCTGATTTCAAAGACGCCGCCTTGCGTGATTGTGGCCGACGGCAAGACTGCTGATCCAGACTTGCAACTGTTCTGCCAGCGATCCTCAACACCATTATTTACAACACAAATTTCCGCCGCAGAAGTCATTGACCATTTGCGAACCTACCTCACCAAAATTGGCGCCCCACAAATTACGATGCATGGGGTCTTCATGGACATCCTTGGATTGGGCGTCTTACTTACTGGTGAATCCGGCTTAGGTAAAAGTGAATTAGGTCTTGAACTCATTTCGCGTGGCCATGGTCTAGTTGCTGATGACGCGGTTGATTTTGCGCGACTTGGCCCAGATTACATTGAGGGCCGATGCCCAGTCATCCTTAGAAATCTACTTGAAGTGCGCGGTCTCGGCTTGCTCGATATTCGCACCATCTTTGGTGAAACAGCTGTGCGCCGTAAATTAAAGCTGCGACTCATCGTTCAACTCGTCCGCAGAACCGATGGCGAATTTGAGCGACTTCCATTAGAAGCCCAACACGTTGACGTTTTAGGCGTGCCGATTCGTACTGTAAAAATTCAGGTGGCTGCCGGTCGAAACTTGGCCGTTCTTGTTGAAGCAGCAGTACGCAATACTATTTTGCAATTGCGCGGTATTGATACTCTTAAAGAGTTCATTGAACGTCAGCGTATTCAAATGAATGTCGAGACAGACTCAACAAAGTCCCAGGGACGTCTGCTGTAGGTCATGCAAATCAATCTGATTACCGGAATCTCAGGCTCAGGTAAATCAGTGGCCCTGAGGGCATTCGAGGACGCTGGATATGATTGCGTCGATAACCTCCCTGTTTCTCTATTAGAAAATCTCATCGACACTCTGGTGCGAGAAAACAGCGAACGAGTAGCTGTAGCGATTGATGCGCGTCGCGGCCAATCTATTGCCGAGCTTCCCTCGATTCTTGAAACACTGAGGTGTAAGCATCAAGTCAGGGTTGTATTTTTAAATGCCGATACCAACACCTTGGTGCAACGATTCTCGGAAACACGACGTCGTCATCCTTTATCAAGCGATGCTAAACAATCCCAATCAGCCACCTTAATTGAGGCAATTGATAAAGAGCGGAATCTACTTGAGCCTTTACGAGCGCAAGCTCATAGCATCGACACCAGCAATCTTCCTGCTCACGCTTTGCGCTCTTGGATTCAAGATCTTCTAAAAGACAAGCCTGTCGGGCTCACCGTCATTTTTGAATCCTTTGGTTTTAAAAAGGGAATACCGAGTGAGGCAGACCTCGTTTTTGATGTGCGCTGCCTTCCAAACCCCCACTATGACAAAGTGCTCAGACCACTTACAGGCAACGACAAACCTGTTAAGGAATTTCTAGAAAAAATTCCCGAGGTTGCGAGCATGGAAAGTGACATTACTCAATTTATTGAGAAATGGTTGCCCCATTACATTGCGGATGGGCGTAGCTACTTAACGGTGGCTATAGGCTGCACTGGCGGGCAACACCGCTCGGTATATTTAGTTAACCGTATAAGTGAACATTTCCGAGCCAAAAAAGATCTGATCGATTTACAGCTTAATTTTTTAGATCGCCATCGCGAACTAGATTCAATCCCTGCAGCAAAATCTTAATAGGCTGCGGCAAACCATAGCGGCCCAACTGCCTGATGGGTATCCATCGTAAATCTTCGCTTTTTAACTCCAAGTTTCGAGAAGCAGTAACTTCCCAAATCTGCATCCACAATCGTCGATGGGTAAAAACATGCTTAATCCGAGAGCCTAGAGTCACATCCTTACAAGCCTTCAGCCATGGGCCTACATTCTCATTTGGCAAAGACTCTTCAAATATATTTTTGAACGTTGGCAGCTTTCTTTTTTTATCAGACTTTGCGACCCAATTTGATTCTGGCAAGGACCATAAGCCGCCCCAAATGGCTCTGCTCGGACGCTTTTGTAAGAGGATGGAATTGCCAGACCGAATAAGCAGCATATTGCAATCAAACTCGGGTGACTTTGCTTTCATAATTTTTTGTGGAAATGAAAGCGCTTGATTAATGAGGTTGGCTTGGCAATCTTTTTCAAAAGGACATTTTTTCTCATTACTAAGACACGCTGGCTTGCGAGAAGTACACCAAGTAGCACCAAAGTCCATTAAAGCCTGTGTATACACCGGCATATCTGAAGGCTTCTTTGGCAATAACTTATCTGCCAAACTCCACAAGCCGTCATTAACAAGTTTGTTTTGTAATGCGCCTTCTATCGCAAATAAACGGGCCAATATTCGTTTAACGTTGGCATCCAAAATCGGGGCTCTTGCATGAAATGCAAATGCCGCAATAGCTCCAGCCGTTGATCGACCTATTCCTTTTAATTTTTCAAGCGAGTCAGGATCGCTCGGAAAGCGCCCACCAAATTCACTCACAACTTGCTGTGCACAGTTATGTAAATTTCGAGCACGAGAGTAATAGCCTAATCCAGCCCACTCCGCCAAAACTTCATCAATATGCGCAGCAGCCAATTTCTTCACTGTTGGAAAACGTTTCATAAAACGGGGGTAACGCTCTAAGACCGTAGCAACTTGAGTTTGCTGCAGCATAATTTCTGATACCCAGACGGCGTAGGGATCTCGCTTGCCCTGCCAAGGCAAGCCAGACCGACCGTGACGAGAATGCCAAGTTATTAACTTCTGTGAAAACAGATCAATTAGCGTTTTTGACATGTAGGACAGAAATAGGTGGATCGTTGCCCTTGCACGATTTGTTTAATCGGTGTTTTGCACACTTTGCATGGCTGATCTTTGCGATCGTACACTTTGGTTTGCACCATGAAATGACCAGGATCACCATCACTGTTCACAAAATCTTTCAGGCTACTACCACCTGCAGCAATTGCTCTTTTCAAAATGAATCGTACTGCCTCGGCTAAACGCGAGCATTGAGGGCGCGTCAATTTACCTGCCGGCTTTGCTGGATGAATTCCTGCTTTGAATAAACTTTCGGAGCAGTAAATATTGCCGACCCCAACAACTGCTTGGCCCGCCAACAAAAATTGCTTTACTGCGACACTACGATTTCGAGAAGTTTGGTACAGCAACTCCGCGCCAATCTCACCATCAAACTCCTGAGAAAAAGGTTCAACTCCTAATTTCTGTAACAACAGATTTTTCTCTACAGGCCCTTTTGATACGGGATGCCATAAAACTGCCCCAAATTTTCTTGGGTCATGCAGACGTAAGCTCAGGCTCCCAAATTCCAAAATCACACGATCATGCAATTTCAAAGGCTCTTTAAGCGAAAGCACTCTTAAAGTTCCAGTCATCCCCAAATGAATCAATAGGTGACCGGTAGCAAATTCAATTAATAGATACTTTCCTCTACGCCGAATATCCTTCACCTTTTGCCCAAGCAATAACTTGGAGAGATTTTTAGGGACTGGCCAGCGTAAACGCCCATCCAATATCTGGACGGCTGTAACAGCTTGCCCCTGAAGGTGAGGGGCAATTCCCAATCTGGTGACTTCTACTTCTGGAAGTTCTGGCATAAATGAATTGTAGATTCGCAGATTAGAATGTGCTTATGAGCAAATTGTCACTTTTCTCCCTAGCGATCCTGACTGGCGGAACTTTGCTAATGGGCTCAGCTCGAGCTCAAACGGATGAAACATCAGCCGGCAAGGCTGTTTTTGAAGTTTTAGCCTCTGAAATTGCCTTGCAACGGGGTGAGGCTGGCCTAGCCTATAACACCTATATGGAGATGGCTCGGCAATACAAAGATCCACGCCTTGCTCAGCGGGCAATGGAAATTGGAATTGCAGGTGGTTCACCTGAGCTTGCCTTGCAGGCTGCTCAAGTTTGGGACAGTCTCGCGCCCGCTTCCGACACAAAACCCAAGGAAGTGTTTATCACTCTTCTGATTCTAAATAATCACTGGTCAGATGCAGTAAAACCAGCAGTTTCCTTACTGCGCCAACAAACGCCCGCTCAGCAAGAAAACACACTTCTGCAACTACAAGCGTTGTTAAGTAAAGCCAAAGATGAGCCTGAAGCTTTACGCGCTTTTTATGAGATTGCATCGAATGCAAAGCTAAACCCTAAGAATTTAGGCTTGCTTTATACCTATGCCATGTCAGCCGAGAAGGTTGGTCGGGTTGATGTTATGGAAAAAAATTTGCGAGAGATTTTGCGCAAAAACCCCAATGATGTAAATGCGCTCAATGCGCTTGGCTATTCTCTTGCCGATCGCAACACCAAATTACCGGAAGCGCTCATACTCATTAGCAAAGCACATCAACTCTCACCACAAGACGCTTTCATCTTGGATAGCCTAGGCTGGGTAAATTTCCGTCTTGGTAAAAATGAGCTTGCATTGGAACAGTTGCAACAAGCATTTCGGATGAAACCCGAAGCGGATATTGCCGCACATACTGGTGAAGTTTTATGGTCCATGGGGCGAAAAGCTGAAGCAGAAGCGATGTGGCAAGAGGGCCAAAAATTAGATGCTAATAACGCCACCCTTCAAGAAACTTTAAAGCGCTTAAAGCCTAACTGGTTAAGCCCAACTCAAGCCCTCAAGGGGTCATGGGATGGGCGTTTTGCGGTTAAGGTTACCGGTCTCACTGATGCCCAAAATCAAGGGGGTTCTGGTGGCTTTACATTAGTTCAAGACAACCTCAAAGATACTCTTGAGATTCGCAACCCCATCGGTGGTGCAATTGCAAAAATTACGATTACTCCTGGAGAGGCAACCCTAGAGCGTGATGGTCAAATCACTAGTGCGATTGACGCAGATACTCTGGTGCAAAACACATTAGGACTTCCATTGCCAGCAAGAGGTTTATCGAATTGGCTAAGAGGGGAAACTCGTCCAGGCAGCGAAGCAAGTGTAGAAAGAAACAACAAGGGACAAGTAAGCGAAATTCGTCAAGATGGATGGAATTTACGTTACAGCTGGAGCGATCAGAACCGACTCGATAAGCTAATGATGACTAGAAGCTCAAACATCGGATCGATTGATATTCGTCTTGTTTTTGATCAAGCAAATGAGTAAAGCCGTTCACGACAAACTAATACTGCAATCCCCTGCCAAGCTCAATTTGTTTTTACATATCGTGGGCCGCAGATCTGATGGATATCACCTGCTGCAATCAGCCTTTCAACTAATCGACTGGTGCGACACAATTATTCTAAAGCGAATTTCTGAAAATGAAATTCGTCATGCAAATCCAATCCCAGGCGTTCTACCGGAGCATGATCTTGTAGTGCGCGCCGCAACACTCTTAAAAGACTTTTGTCAGATCAAGGCTGGAGTAGAAATTCACCTCAAAAAAGAAATTCCAATGGGTGCTGGTTTAGGCGGAGGATCATCCGATGCGGCCACTACTTTAATTGGCTTAAACAAACTCTGGGGCCTCGGCCTCGATACAAATACGCTTTGCAAATTAGGCCTTCAACTTGGCGCTGACATTCCTTTCTTCATTTTTGGTAAAAATGCTTTTGTTGAAGGCATCGGGGAGCAAATGCAAGAAATCAGCCTAGAACAGCGTGATTTTTTGGTGATCTTCCCCAATCAAGGCATCCCGACCCTTCGCATCTTCCAAGACCCTCAATTGACCAGAGATCACGGTCAGATTACAATGGAGGGCTTTCTTGCATCGCCATGGTCCAGCCTTTCGAATGATTGCCAGGCTGTAGCGATGCGGATATGTCCTGAAGTGAAGCAAGCTTTGGATTGGATAAGTCAGGCAATACCGGGGTCCGAACCCCGTATGTCAGGCTCCGGAAGTAGCGTTTTTGCCATCTTAGACCCTAAGATCGAGCGCGAAAAACTGGAAAATCTTCTTCAAAATCTTCCTAAAGGGTGGAAAGGTCGGGTTGTTCGGGGGATAAACAAAAATCCCGCTTACAATTTGATTTCTTCAGATTGAGCTGTAGGGGAATCGCCAAGCTGGTTAAGGCACTGGATTTTGATTCCAGCATGCGAAGGTTCGAATCCTTCTTCCCCTGCCAAATACTGTAGAAATGACAAAGACAACCTTTTGACCCTACAAAATCTCTAAAACTATGTCCTCCACCAGCTCAGATTTATTGACTTTATTTACAGGCAACGCAAATCCGATTTTGGCGCAGGCTGTAGCCAAAGAACTAAAGTTACCACTGGGCAAAGCTTTTGTTGGCCGTTTTTCTGACGGCGAAATTCAGGTTGAGATCCAAGAAAACGTACGTGGTAAAAATGTTGTGGTGATTCAATCAACCTGTGCCCCAACAAACGACAGTTTGATGGAGCTCATGATCATGATTGATGCACTCAAGCGCGCATCAGCAAGTCGCATTACCGCAGTGATTCCCTATTTTGGATATGCCCGCCAAGACCGCCGTCCTCGTTCGGCGCGCGTGGCAATCTCAGCTCGTATCGTGGCGAATATGCTTCAGTCTGTTGCAGGCATTGAGCGCGTGCTAACTATGGACTTACACGCTGACCAAATTCAGGGCTTCTTCGATATTCCTGTGGACAATATTTACGCCTCCCCCGTTTTGTTGGCAGACTTGCAAGCGCAAAAAACACACAAAGATTTGATTGTTGTTTCGCCAGATATCGGCGGCGTTGTTCGCGCCCGCGCAATGGCAAAACAACTGGGTACTGATTTGGCAATTATTGATAAGCGCCGCCCTAAAGCAAACGTTTCTGAAGTCATGCATTTAATCGGTGAAGTAGAAGGTCGTCACTGCGTGATCATGGATGACATCATCGATACAGGCGGCACACTTTGTAAAGCAGCGGAAGCTCTCAAAGAGCGCGGTGCTAAGGGTGTTACTGCTTACTGTACTCACGCAGTTTTATCAGGTGGCGCGGTAGCTCGTATCGCCGCCTCTGAGTTGGATGAGCTCGTTGTAACTGACACTATCCCCCTGACAGCGGAAGCCTCAAAAGTCAGCAAAATTCGCCAATTGTCTGTAGCCCCATTGCTCGCTGAGACCCTGTCTCGTATCAGCAAAGGCGACTCAGTCATGTCTATGTTCGCTGAATAAGCTAAAAACGCTGTTTTACCCATTTTTAGGCTGTTTCTGGGTGTTTTTTGTCATTTATAGGTGAAAAACGCCGTTCCCACGATATAATCGAAGGCTTTTCTGTTTGGTCGCGAACGGAAATTAACCTTAAAAGGGAATTTAATATGAAAGTTGTCGCCTTTGAAAGAAGCGTACAGGGAACGGGTGCGAGCCGCCGTCTGCGCAATTCTGGAAAAACTCCAGGAATCGTTTACGGAAGCAAAGAACCAGCCTTGGTTATCGAGTTAGATCACAACGCTTTATTCCATGCTCTCCGCAAAGAAGCATTTCACTCATCCATTTTGGATTTGGAAATTTCTGGCAAAACACAAAAAGTGTTGTTGCGTGATTACCAAATGCATCCATTTAAGCCATTGGTTTTGCACATTGACTTCCAACGCGTATCTGCGACTGAGAAAGTTCACATGCGCGTTCCATTGCACTTCACCAACGCTGAAACTTCAGCAGCCGTGAAATTGCAAGGCGCTGTTGTAAGCCACATCCTCAATGACATCGAAGTTTCTTGCTTGCCAGCAGACTTGCCAGAATTCATTGAAGTGGACTTAAGCAAAATTGAAGTAGGTCACTCAATTCATGCGAAAGACGTTACTTTGCCAAAAGGTGTTTCATTGGTATTGCACGTTGAGCAAGAAAACCCAGTGATCGCAAACGCACGTATTCCAGCTGTTAAGGCCGCTGAGACTGAAGAAGCTGCTCCAGCAGCCGCCGCAGCTCCAGCAGCCGCGCCTGCTGCCGATGCTAAGGACAAAGCTTAATAAATTAAGCTTTACCTATGTATCTAAAGCCCGCGCAAGCGGGCTTTATTTTTTCCAGCATTCTTTTCTTGGTTTTTTTGTAGAAACTGTTTTATATCTTTAAACTCCCACCATGAGCAAATTAATTGTTGGCCTTGGCAATCCTGGCGATGAACATAAAGAAGATCGGCATAACGCCGGCTTCTGGTTTGTCGACGCCCTAGCTAAACACTTAAATGTCCGCTTTGAAGCTGAAAAACGCTTTCATGGAAAAGTGGCTAAAGCAAAGTGGGAAGGAGAAGATCTTTATCTTCTAAAGCCGACCACGTATATGAATTTGAGTGGGCAAGCGGTTGGCGCCCTTTGTCGTTTTCATAAGATCAGCGCCGAAGATATTTTGGTTGTTCAAGACGAGCTTGATTTAAAGCCCGGAACTGCTCGACTGAAACTAGGCGGGGGCACTGGGGGCCACAATGGCCTCAAAGACATTCAGGCGCACCTTGGAACCCCTCAATATTGGCGATTGCGCCTTGGTATAGGTCATCCACGAGATTTGGCTGGCGATGGCCGCCCAATGGATGTAGCTGACTATGTTTTGCGCAGACCTCAATTAGTCGAACAAAAACTCATTGAAGCGAGCATTGAAAATGGTCTGCAAATATTGTCGCTATTTTTGAAAGGCGATCCCCAGACCGCTATGATGGAGCTTCACTCTAAAGCGTAGTTACTAGCTCTGACTCGCTTTTTTATTAGCTGTTAATAGCTTGAATTTCATCATTAACTGCTCTTGGGTTTCTTTGTGCTCTGGATTAAATGGAATGCAGTCCACTGGGCAGACTTGACGGCATTGGGGCGCATCGTAATGACCCACGCACTCAGTGCACTTATTGGGATCAATCTCGTAGATCTCTAGCCCCATATAAATTGCATCATTAGGGCATTCTGGCTCGCACACATCGCAGTTGATGCATTCGTCAGTGATCATTAAAGCCATACTTACTTATACCAATCTGACTTATTTTGTTTTTTGCTGTGAAGACTCAATCTTCTTCACTAACCACTTCTCCACGGAAGGGAAAACAAATTTACTAACATCGCCACCCATCGAAGCAATCTCGCGAACAAAGGTTCCCGAGATAAATTGATACTGGTCGGATGGGGTCAAGAATAATGTCTCCACATCTGGTAGCAAGTATCGGTTCATGCCTGCCATTTGAAACTCATATTCAAAATCTGACACTGCGCGTAAGCCACGCACAATCACTCGTGCATTATGTTCGCGCGCGAAATCTTTTAATAAGCCATCAAAGCCTACGACCTTCACATTTGGATAGTGCCCAAGAACTTCTTTAGCGATATCGATACGCTCTTCGAGAGTAAAGAATGGGTGCTTGCTACGACTTGAGGCAACACCAACGATAAGCTGATCAAAAATGCTGGATGCGCGACGCACCAAATCCTCGTGACCACGAGTTAAGGGGTCAAACGTTCCTGGATATACAGCTACAGTCATAAATCTCCTAAGGCTTTATCGGCTACACGCAAGAGTTTAGCCCCTTCCACTCCGAAATAGGCAGGCTTTTACCTGCCCAGCCTCTAAGTACTTTCCACAATGCCATGAAGGCAATAGGGACTCAACCTCTTCACGGGAGCGATTTGCAGGAAATTCCACATAAATTCCACCCCCCATACTGTCATCGCATATCCTACCAGCCTCTAATACCGTGCGATTCAATAAGTCCGAATCCTGAAACGGGGGGTCAATAAAAATCAAGTTGGCAGATTTATCGGGCCGCTTCCTTAGAAACTCAAGGCTATCGCCTTGCAAGATTTCTACTGAGCCAGTTGCCGGAGATGATTTCAGCAAGTCAAAATTTTTCAATAAATTTGCATGTGCCTTTTTATCTTTCTCTAAAAGAGTAACCGCACTCGCACCACGCGATGCGGCCTCAAATCCAAGGGCGCCTGTACCCGCAAATAAATCCAAGCATCTCAAGCCTGTTAAATCTTGACCCAACCAATTAAACAAAGTTTCACGAATGCGATCAGTTGTAGGGCGTAAGCCAGGTAAGTCCATTACCGAGAGCAAACGACTTCTCCAGTTGCCGCCAATAATACGGATCTTTTTTGGTGGTTCGCTCTTCAAAGATTTAGGCTTATTTATTTTGAGCTCCCAGCAAAACAATCTTCATGCGATCCATTGCGAGATATTTTTGAAAGGCTGCAGTCACCTGATCTAAGGTAACTGCCTCTACCTGCTTAGTCCAGACTTCCATCGTATCCAAAGGAAGATCATTCCAAACAATTGAAGAAACGTTATCCAATAATTTTCGGTTGTTGTCTATTCGCAATGGATAGCCATTGACTAAATTTGCCTTAGCAGCGGTGAGCTCTGGGTCAGTCGGACCCTTAGCGATGAAATTGGCAATCGTCTCGCTCATGACCTCAAGAGCCATAGATCCCTGATCGCTCTTGGTCTGCAAGCCCGCCTGGAAAATACCAACATCCTTTCCGGGAGAAAAATAACTAAAGACACTATAGGCTAAACCACGCTTCTCACGCACCTCTGCCATTAATCGCGATACAAAACCTCCGCCTCCCAAAATGTAATTACCTACTAAGAGGGGGAAGTAATCTGGGTTGTTACGTGTAACAGCAGTCATTCCCATGGCGATGTGCGCCTGTTGAGAATCAAATGGAATGGTTACCTGACGCTCGGCCAATGGCTCTACAGGAGAGCGCTGCAATTTTGGGAGCACAGGAATGGCTGGGCCAGATTGAGGAACCCTCTTTAACAAGCCTTGCACAATCTCTTTTGCTTGAGCCTGATCGACATCCCCAACAATGCTCACGATCATTCGATCGCCTCGATAAAAGCGCTTATGAAATTGCGCTAAATCAGCTGGAGTAATAGCGGAGACTGATTTAACAGATGGGCTTTCTGCCAAAGGATACTTACCGTAAACCATCGACTTAAAGCGCCGCTCCAGAACATACTCTGGCTTTGTATCTGCCTCAAGCAAACTTGTGATGGTTCGCTGTTTTTCACGAGCGACGATATTCGCATCGTAAGTTGGTGCGCTCAACATAGCAGCAGCAAGTTGGACCGCTCGATCACGCAAATCTTTTCTGCTCAAACTACGAATTCGCAAAGTGGCACGCTCACCACTTACGGATAATCCAATATTCGCGCCAAGGTCAGCAATTTCATCAGCAATTTGCGCTTCACTTAAGAAACCCTTTTCACCACGAACGCCATAAGTCATTAAGTCAGCAGTTAAATCCGCCAAGCCACTCTTACCAGCGGGATCGTAGCGATCTCCTGCATCGATGCTGATCTCAATATCCACCATTGGTAAAGACTTAGTTTGCACAAGATACGCTTTTGCACCTTTAAAAGATTCCAATTGCTCGATAGGCAAGGTCGCTTGAGCGCTGGTAAGAAGGCCAAATAAGCACAATAGGAAAACTATTCTGTGTCGAAGAAGTTTCATGGCTTGCCACCCTCCGCGCCTGACTTACGAGCCTGCGGATCTAATACAGCTATCGTCAAATGATCATCCACTAGATATTTTTTAGCAACGGCTTGCACTTGTTCAGGGGTAATCGATTGCATTCTTTCGAGTATGTAGTCGATATCTCTCCAAGAAAATCCAGCCATCTCTGTTCCACCAATCTCCATTGCCTGACCAAAAATAGAATCGCGTTTATAAATTTGTTCAGAAAGAATGCGCACCTTAATTCGCTTGAGCTCAGATTCCAAAATACCTTTTTGCTTAATCTCATCTATAGCTTTGCGGATGCTTGCTTGCACTTGATCAACCGTCTTTCCTTTAGCAAGAGTGGTGCTAATAACAAATAGCGCAGGGCCTCGAGAAATCATGTCATACCCAACACCTACATCGTTCACCACTTTTTCTTGCTTCACTAAACTGCGATTAAGCCTTGCATTGTCATAGCCATCTAAGACTGCTGTTAATAACTCGAGCGCATATGGATCTGGCTCATCCAGTTTGCCAGGCTCAAGGCGGGGGGCTTTCCACGCCATAGTCAATTGGGCGCTATCAGCTGGAGCCTTTACTTGGACTTGCTTCGCCCCTCTCTGAGGCGGCTCAATTTGAGGCTTACGAACAGGGAGGTCCTTTGTAGCCACGGCACCGTAATATTTTTCTACGCTTGCTAAAACTTGCTGAGCATTTACATCACCAGCAATCACTACAGTCGCATTATTTGGTTTGTACCAACTACGGTACCAATCGCGCGCATCCGATGCAGACATATTTTGCAAATCATTCATCCAACCAACAACTGGATGACGATAAGGTGAACTCATAAACGCAGTCGCCATTAAGGATTCGTTTAGCAAACTACTCGGGTTGTCCTCTGTTCTTAAGCGTCGCTCCTCCATCACTACTTGGATTTCTTTTAAAAATTCAGCATCATCGAAATTCAAGTTAGACATACGATCAGCCTCTAACTTAATTACTTCTTCTAATTTTGATTTCTCTACTTGTTGAAAATAGGCTGTGTAGTCACGCGATGTAAAGGCGTTCTCTCTCCCACCGACTGCGGCAACTAAACGCGAGAACTCCCCTGCTTTTACCTTATCAGTTCCTTTGAACATCATGTGCTCAAGAACATGGGCGACGCCCGTTCTGCCATTAGTCTCATCCATAGAGCCCGCGCGATACCAAACCATATGCGCTACGGTTGGCGCCCGATGATCTTCGCGCACAATCAACTTGAGGCCGTTCTTTAATAGAAATTCATGGGTATCCGATAGATTTTTATCTGCCGCCCAAGAAAGTTGAACAAATAGTAAAAATAGGAGAGAAATTCGGAGTAAATTGGAACGCATCTGCTAAATCACCATATCCCAAGAATTAAATTGATAAGATGCAAGAATTAAATTGTATCGATTATGTTTGGATTACGTAAAACCCTAGGATCTCTATTTAAATCAAACCAATTAGATGATGCTTGGTTTGATCATTTAGAAGAATCACTTATTCAGAGTGATGTGGGCTTGCCCACGACTGAACAATTGATGGCTAAGTTACGTAAAGCCGCTAAATCGGAAAAAGCATCTAGCGCTGAAGAGTTGCAATCCTTGCTGATTCAAGAAGTTGCAAGCTTGTTGCAAAGCTTGGAAACCAATCCAAACCCCTTATTTACAAGCGCCTCAAGCCATATCCCTGAAGTGTGGTTAGTGGTTGGTGTCAATGGCGCAGGCAAAACTACTACTATCGGAAAGCTCTGCAAGCTCTTTCAATCTCAAGACAAATCTGTTCTGCTAGCAGCTGGTGATACTTTTAGGGCTGCTGCACGAAATCAATTGCAAGAATGGGGTGGGCGCAACCAAGTTGATGTTATTACTCAAGAGGGTGGGGATGCGGCGGCTGTTGCACACGATGCAATCCACTCAGCAATCTCTCGTAAAAATGACATCCTGATTATCGATACCGCAGGTCGCCTTGCCACTCAAGATCACCTCATGGAAGAACTCAAGAAGGTTAAAAGGGTTATTGGTAAAGCCCTTCCGGGGGCACCACACCACACGCTATTAGTTTTAGATGGCAACACAGGACAAAATGGTTTGAGCCAAGTAAAGGCATTTCATGCCGCCTTGGGTCTTACTTCAATCATCGTTACCAAGCTCGATGGAACTGCAAAAGGGGGCGTTATTTGCGCCCTTGCCCAAACCCTCAAAGAGGGCCCCAAACCGGCAATTTTGGCCCTTGGTAAGGGCGAGGGAATTGATGATTTAGCCCCATTCACAGCAGGGCAATATTCCTCTGAATTATTTAATTAATTCAATAACTTACGGTCGATAGAAACCATTAGCACTCTCTTGACAAGAGTGCTAAAATGAAACCCTATTAACACCTCATATTTACAAAAAGAAAATGGTTCAAAAGAAATCTGACAAACCGAATTTGCAAAGGCTGCCTGTAGCGCAGGCTGCAGCGGCGTCCGCATTTCCAATGCTGCCATCCCTTGGGGTTGGCACACTCGATTCTTACATTGCGTACGTAAATCGCGTACCGATGCTCAGTGCTGCGGAAGAGTTACATCTTGCGCAGGAGTTTCGTCGCACTGAAAATGTAGACGCTGCAAAAACTTTGGTGCTTTCACATTTACGTCTGGTAGTTTCTGTTGCTCGCCAATATCTCGGCTACGGCATTCCGCACGCCGATCTTATTCAAGAGGGCAATGTTGGCCTCATGAAGGCGGTGAAGCGTTACGATCCAAGCAATGGCGCTCGCTTAGTATCTTATGCAATTCACTGGATCAAAGCGGAGATTCATGAGTACATTCTCAAAAATTGGCGCCTGGTAAAAACAGCAACAACCAAAGCACAGCGTAAGTTGTTTTTTAACTTACGTAGCAATAAGCCCACATTGAATGCGCTGACAACAGCCGAAGTGGATGCGCTTGCAAAAGCCTTGGATGTCAAAGGCTCCGACGTTAGAGAAATGGAAATGCGTCTTGCTGGCGGCGATGTTGCACTTGAAGGCGATGACAGCGATGATGAGGTGGCTTATGCCCCAATCCAATGGCTGGCCGATAATAGCCAAGAGCCGACTGAGCGCATTGCTAACGCTCAAGCCGAGGCATTACAAGGTCCTAAGCTTGATCAAGCCCTAATGGCTCTTGATGAACGCAGTCGCAATATCGTTCAATCTCGCTGGCTAGCAATGGATGCGGATGGTAACGGCACTAAGACCTTGCATGATCTTGCCGAGGAATATGGTATTTCAGCTGAACGCGTTCGCCAAATTGAAACGGCAGCACTCAAAAAAATGCGCGGCCTGCTTCAAGCGGCCTAATAAAAAAGGTTCTTTTCAGGACCTTTTTTATTACTTCATTAATTCTTTTAAATCATGTGCCAAAGTCTCCGGTCCTTGCGCATGTTTGATATAGAGACGTAAGCGTCCCTGTGGATCAAAGGCATAACTACCTGCCATGTGATCCATTGTGTAAGAGCCAGGACTTTTTCCAGGCACCTTCTTGTAATAGATTTTGAAGTCTTTCGACACCTTTTCTAAGGCGGCCTCATCTGCTGGGCGCAACCCCAAAAAGCGAGGATCAAAAGAAGGAACATACTGCTTCAAAATCGCCGCGGTATCGCGCTCAGGATCAACGGTAACAAACAAGATCTGTACCTTATCAGACTGCGGACCCAACAAAGTCATCACTTGCTGCATCTCAGTTAGGGTTGTTGGACAGATATCGGGACACTGGGTATAGCCAAAGAACATAACAACAACCTTGCCTTTGAAATCAGCCAAAGTTCTGACATTTCCATCAGGATCCAGCAAGCTGAAATCTTTTCCAAATGCAGTGCTGCCAGTGATATCGATATTTTTAAACTCTGGCTTTGGGCTACACGCGACCAAAATTATTGCCATAGCGGCAATCATAAAACTACGCAAGGCAAACATATTCATTCCAAATCATCTCAAAGGAAATAGTGGTCCATTAAAAGCGCCGCAAAGAGCAGCGATAAGTAAGTGATAGAAAAACGAAATGTCTTTTTAGCCAATGCATCGCTGTATGAAATAAATAGAGCAATCACATAAGCCAAAAATATCAATCCCAATATAACGGCTGAGACCAAATACACCATGCCGCTCATCCCATAGATATAAGGCAACAAGGTCGCCGCAATCAGAATCAAGGTGTAGAGCAAAATATTTAACAAAGTAAAGCGTTCACCATGCGTTACAGGCAGCATTGGCAAGCCAGACTGCACATAATCATCGCGACGATATAGAGCAAGCGCCCAAAAATGCGGCGGCGTCCAAACAAAAATAATCAACACTAGAAGCCATGCTTCAGCAGAGAGGCTGTTAGTCACTGCCGCCCAACCCAATGCAGGTGGCATGGCACCTGATAGCCCGCCAATCACAATGTTCTGCGGCGTTGCAGGCTTTAGTAGCCAGGTATAAATCACTGCATAACCAACAAAGGTAGCCAATGTCAGCCACATCGTCAGTGGATTACAGAAGTTCCACAAAATAATCATTCCAAGCGAACCAAGAATGATCGAAAAAAGAACAATATGAAATGGGGTTACTTCGCCAGTAGCCGAAGGGCGCCATGAAGTGCGTTTCATCTTCGCGTCAACAGCCTGCTCTATTAAGCAATTCATGGCAAAGGCTGCGCCCGCTAACAACCAAATGCCAACAATTCCACCAAAGAGAACGGGATAAGGCACCATTCCTGGTGTGGCCAAGAACATTCCAATCACGGCACAAAAAACGGCGAGCTGAGTCACTCTAGGTTTAGTTAAAACCCAGTACTGACGCCAACGCGGCATGGCCTGTTGCTCGCTTATATTTGTTGTGCTCATAGGCGCTTCCAAGAAGTCCAATAACCAATTCTGACCATGCAGAATACCAAAGCCGCAGACCCTGCTGTATGCAATAAGGCCGCCACTAAGGGCCACTGGAAGATCACATTTGAAATCCCGGTAATAATCTGTAAGCTAAGTAAGCTAAGTAAAAGCTTAGCGAAACGATTCAGACCTTCTGTTGCTGGGTTTGATTGCCGTAATATTCTCCAAGCCAAAACCGAAAGCACTATCAAAACCAAGCTTGCAAAGAGGCGATGTGCCCAATGAATGGTTTGCAAGGCTACCGGGGAAATAAACTCGCCCTGTGTGTTTAAACCAAGCTGACGCCATAGCGTAAAGCCTTCTTGCCAATTAGTTTCAGGCCAAACCGAACCTAGGCAAGTTGGAAAATCGGGGCAAGCCAACACCGCGTAATTTGTGCTCACCCAAGCACCTAAAAATATTTGGCAAAAAAGAATCGCAAAAGCAGATAGCCACATCAAGCCAGAAACAGATCTTACCCGCAGCACTCGTACTGATGAATTTTTTTCGACCCAAACTTGTTGAGCATAAGCAGTTAAAGCGGCTAACAAAAACAAGGCCAAGATTAAATGAAGACTAACAATGATGGGTTGTAATTTCAGGGTTACAGTCCAAGCACCAAAGGCGCCCTGTATACAAACCAGCAACAACAAACCCAAACTACCTAACAGCGGGCCTTTACCCAAAGACTTCAACTTAGTAAATGCCACCCCCACCTGCACCAAAATAAGAGCGCCAACAGTCATCGCTAAATAACGGTGAATCATTTCAATCCATGCCTTCATCACCGTAACAGGGCCATCCGGCAAAAGATGTTCAGCCTGTTTAATGTCTCCCAGAGCATGCAAAGGATTAGAGTTGCCATAACAACCAGGCCAGTCAGGGCAGCCCAACCCAGAATCGGTCAAACGCGTAAATGCACCAAACACAATCAAGTCGAAAGTCATAAATACCAAGACCCAATTGAGTCGCTGAAAAAGGCTATAACTAGGCCTTGTCCAAAGATAGGCGAGCGGCAAGCCTGCAAATACAACTGCAATCAAAGCTAACTCCAAAAGCAAGACAAAACTGGGCATTACAAGTTCTCGCCCTTGTGATTTAAGCGTAATAGTTTCTCCAAGTCTTTTTTAATTGCTGTAAATTCTTTTGGAGAATTAGTAACCGGGATCAACATCATCTTGTCTGGACTTGGGTCAATCAATTGAATTTGATCGCCCGCACCCTCTTTGTTAAGCCAGCTCATAAATTCAGCACGCGCCTTGGGGTCGGCTGGCAAGTCAACCACCTTGAAGCCAGCGACTTTTTCATCGTAAGCTTGAGCCACCGCGGGGTCTACTGGCTTACCGTCTGTATTGACCCATAAAAGCTGAACGCGACTGCCCTCCCTACCAACTGCGACTTTCGCTTGCCGCATCAAAAAAAGCGCTTCAATACATTTTTTATCTTCAACATGGCACTCGCCCGCGGGGCGAGCAATCAACAATGTCCATTTACCTTGCAGGGGCACATCAAACCATGATGAATTAGCTGCCTGAGTGGGATAGACCAAAGTGCCAAAGTTGGTTTTTCCACCCTCTGGCTTGATTACATAGTATGCAAAATAGGAGGCAATTACCGGCGCTGCACACGCAAGCAATAAAAACAGCATTTGCATGCGGCCTCGACGTGTCTGCGCATTAATTGCGGAAGAATCCGTCTGTGATGCTGGTATCAATAAATCTTTATCGCTCACTCTCAATCCCCATGTGCAGCACTTTGTCGCCAATATTGACGCAAACCGCCAGCCAACCAAAATACAAAACCCGCAAATGCCAAAGCAAACCACTGGAAGGCATAAGCATAATGGCGATCCACCCCAGTTGTCAGGGGAGCCCACTCTCGGACTAGGCCATCAGCAACCCCAGTCTCTTCTAGACGCAAAATAAAGGGAGCCTGTGACCAATGATGAAGCTGCCCCTCTCGCTCTAAATTAAAATTTTGCGCAATACGCGGTTTATTCACATCCACATTGGGATCTTCAGAACCTAATGCGTAAACCTTTCCCGGGTGAGTAAAAACGATGCCTTCAATATTGAGCGTCCCAACAGGAGTCTCAATGCTTGGCAATACCTCTCGATTCTCACGATTGCGTGGAGCCCAACCCCGATTTACCCAAAGCACCTCATCACGACCCTCTAGACGAAAAGGCATCATCACATAGAAGCCTGCTTGTGCAGCTGCTCCAGCACCACCCACAGGAAGAGGTTGCGGACGATTGTCTAGCCAAATGGCAGCCTCAGGAAGATATTGACCGCGAGCAATCATGCGTCGCTCACTAGCCTCTTCTAAAGTCCATGAATGAGTATTCGCATTCAATATTGGCATTTGTTGACGCGCCAACAAATTGGCAGCCAAAGCAATCTTGCCTTGAGCCCTGCTAAGTTGCCAAATCCCAGCCCCACAACCAATAGCGATCACTAATAAGGCTGATACAGTAGCAACTGCGCGCTTTGCTACCAAGGCATCGAAGAGGCTATTTTTACGATTCAAGATAAGGATTTGAAATGAAGTGGATTATTCCTGTTGCACTACTCATGATTGTGATTAGTTTAGGCTCAGCCTTGTATTTCATGATGAAAGATCGTGGCAATAGCTCTCGAATGGTTCACTCACTGATGCTTCGTATTGGCTTATCAATTGCCCTATTCCTAGGAATTTTGTTGGCGCATTACTTTGGACTAATCGAAGCAACCGGCATCAAAGTAGGGACTAACTAAGCCGCTAACAAACAAGGGTGCTAAAAACTAAATCGGGGCTTAAGAGCCCCGATTTTTATTTCTCTTACATCCAGTAAACAGCGATGTACAAACCAAGCCAAACGACGTCAACGAAGTGCCAGTACCAAGCTGCGCCTTCAAACGCAAAATGGTGCTTAGCTGTAAAGTCGCCACGAATCATACGACGCAAGACTATTGCCAGCATTGTGCCGCCAAGGAAAACGTGGAAGCCATGGAAGCCAGTCAACATAAAGAAGGTTGAGCCATAAACACCTGAAGTCAATTTCAAATTCAGGGCATGGTATGCATGGTAGTACTCATAAGCCTGGAAGCCCAAGAAGATAGCGCCCAAAGCAACAGTAGCCGCCAAGAAGTTAACAGCCTTCTTCATATGGTTTTCTACTAAAGCGTGGTGGGCAATAGTAATCGTGACACCAGAGCTCAACAATAGGAGAGTGTTTACTGTTGGGATTGGCCATGGACCCATAGTGGTGAATTTCTCTACCAAACCAGCAGGACCATCATTAGGCCAAACAGCTTGGAAATCAGGCCATAGCAATTTACTCTCAACATCACCCATCCAAGGCATGGCAATGTTGCGGGCATAGAAAAGGGCTGCGAAGAATGCGCCAAAGAACATGATCTCAGAAAAGATGAACCATGCCATAGACCAGCGATAGGAAATATCTACGTTCACACCGTTCTTACCAGCGTTGGATTCCGCAATGGTGTCACCAAACCAGTTGTATAGAACAAATAAAACCCAAGCTACGCCAGCGAGCGTTAGAGCGCCACCCCAAGAGGTATGGTTAACCCAACCAGTCATGCCATAGCCGAAGGCGATTAAGCCAGCTGCCGCCATAGCAGGATGGCGAGACAATCCTGGGACGAAATAGTAAGGGGTTGAATTGGATGACATCGTATTCTCTCTATTCAATCAAAAAATAATCAATGGGATACAACTGCTTTCACTATCAAGAGCAGGATAGCCATAAAAATCAAGGCTCCAACAACACCCGCAATGATAATGTGCACAAAACTTAATGTAGCTACATCTTCCTGCAAACCAGATTTCTTACGCACACCCAAGAAGCCCCACATTACGGCTTTCATAGACTGCATAAAAGTACTTTTCTTTTTCTCCATCATGCGCCCTTAGTCTTTGGGGTTGTAGAGCCAGCAGGCGGCACACCAACACCCAATTCAAAGAAGGTGTATGACAAAGTGATTGTTTTGACATCTTGCGGCAAGCCTGCATCGATCACAAAAACAACCGGCATCTTTTTCATTTCATGAGCAGCCAATGTTTGCTGCTGAAAACAAAAACACTCTAATTTAGTAAAGAACTCAGTGGCACTCTTAGGCGCATAACTTGGTATCGCCTGCGCCTCTACTGTTCGCCCTAAATTATTGGTAACTTCGTAAACAATCTCGGTCATCTCACCAGGGTGAACCTCTAAAAAGTTTTTCAGAGGCTTAAACGTAAATGGTCCGCGACTGTTTGAATCAAACTCAATCGTCACCTTGCGTGAATAATCAACCTGAGTATTGCCAACCTTATTAGGACTAAATGCCCTGACCCCATAATCATTCTTGCTAGTCACCACATTGATGCCAGTTACCTTACATAAGGCTTGATACATCGGCACAAGCGCATAACCAAAGCCAAACATCATTACTGAAGCAATCAATAGCTTCAGTAAGATTTGACGGTTTGCAGACTGAGTAGTTGTCATATAAAAAGCACTTAACCTAAAACGCTCCACTTCATCACAATGCCAATGAAAAACACTACGGCAATGCTCAAAAGAATCAGCCCTAAGCGACGATTATTCGCAGCTAGGGCTTGATTAGAAGTCGATTTAAATTCCTGCTTCACGTAACTGCTCCGCACTTGGAGGAGTTTCAAAGGTATGGTGTGGTGCTGGTGAAGGAACTGTCCATTCAAGACCCTTAGCACCATCCCATGGTTTAGCAGGGGCCTTCTCGCCTTGACCACGGTAGGCTGGAAGCACCACAAACAATAAGAAGTAAACCTGAGCCAAACCAAAACCTAATGCGCCAATAGAGGCAATCATATTGAAATCAGCAAACTGTGTTGGATAGTCTGCGTAACGACGTGGCATGCCTGCTAGGCCCAAGAAGTGCATTGGGAAGAAAGTGATGTTAAAGAAAATCATGGAAGCCCAGAAATGGATCTTGCCACGAGTTTCGCTAGCCATATAGCCAGTCCACTTAGGACACCAGTAGTAGAAGCCAGCAAACATCGCGAACAATGAACCAGCCACCAACACATAGTGGAAGTGGGCAACAACATAATAAGTATCTTGAATGCCAATATCGATTGGGGCCATAGCGCACATCAAACCAGTGAAGCCACCCATCGTGAATACGAAAATAAAACCAACGGACCACAACATTGGCGTTTCAAAGGTCATCGAACCTTTCCACATTGTTGCTACCCAGTTAAAAATCTTCACGCCTGTTGGAACAGCAATCAACATCGTTGCGTACATAAAGAACAGTTGGCCAGTTACTGGCATACCTGTTGCAAACATGTGGTGAGCCCAAACGATGAATGACAAGATCGCAATAGATGCAGTTGCATACACCATGGAGCTGTAACCAAACAATGTCTTTCTGGAGAATGCAGGCACGATTTCACTGATGATGCCGAACGCAGGCAGAATCATGATGTAAACCTCTGGGTGACCAAAGAACCAGAAAATATGCTGGAACATAATTGGGTCGCCACCGCCTACAGCGGAGAAGAATGATGTGCCGAAGTGACGGTCAGTCAACACCATGGTAATTGCGCCAGCCAATACAGGCATCACAGCAATCAACAAATAAGCAGTAATCAACCAAGTCCAGCAGAACATTGGCATCTTCATCAATGTCATGCCAGGAGCGCGCATATTCAAAATGGTTACGATGATGTTGATCGAACCCATGATTGATGAAGCACCCAACAAGTGAAGGGCAAAAATACCCATATCCAAACCTGGGCCCATCTGTGCTGTCAAAGGAGCATAAATTGTCCAGCCACCAGAAGGTGCGCCACCAGGAGCAAGGAATGAGCTCAACAATAAAGTCGCTGCAACTGGAAGAATCCAGAAGCTGAAGTTATTCATGCGAGCAAAAGCCATATCGGATGCGCCAATTTGCAAAGGCACCATCCAGTTCGCGAAACCTACGAACGCTGGCATGATCGCACCGAACACCATCACGAGACCGTGCATAGTGGTGAGCTGGTTAAAGAACTCAGGGCGCAAGAATTGCAAACCTGGCTGGAACAATTCCAAGCGAATTCCCAAAGCCATTACGCCACCAGCCAATAAGCTGACAAATGAGAAGATCAAATACATCGTACCGATGTCTTTGTGGTTGGTTGCGAACAACCAACGACGCCAACCATGTGGCGTGTGATCATCATGCGCGTGGTCGTGTGCGTGATCGTGGGTAGTAGAGACTGTGCTCATTAATTACTCCGGTTTCGTTTTATCTGTATTAGTTAATCTGAATTAGTTGCCGCCACGTGCGGTAATAATTTCTTGGGTCTGAATCACTTCACCCGTCTTATTACCCCATGAGTTACGGGTATAGGTAATTACTGCAGCGATATCGCCATCAGAAATTACGCCTGCCCACTTTGGCATCGCGCCTTTACCATTTAACAAAATATTGAATTGGCCGGCTTTAGGGCCATTCACTACTTTGCTGCCATCCAAGGCAGGGAACGCGCCCGCACCTTTTCCGTTTGGCTGGTGGCATGCGGCACAGTTAGCAGCGTACACTTTCGCGCCACGCTCTTTTTGCTCTTCCAATGTGTAAACCTTAGAAGGATCATCACCTGCAGCGCCCATTTCTTTTTTCTTCTGAGCAACCCAAGCGGTGTAGTCATCTTGTGAAACTACTTTGACAACGATTGGCATAAACGCATGCTCTGCGCCGCACAACTCAGAACACTGACCGCGGAATGTGCCGATAGTTTCAGCTTTGAACCATGTATCGCGAACAAATCCAGGGATCGCATCTTGCTTAACGCCAAACGCTGGAATAGTCCATGCATGGATAACGTCATTTGCAGTAGTGATCAAACGAATTTTCTTGCCAACTGGCACAACCATTTCGTTATCGACTTCCATCAAATAAGTATTTGATTTTGGAGCGAGATTGTTAATTGCTTCGCGTGAAGTTGTGAGAGTGGACAAGAAACTAATGCCTTCGCCTTCACCTTTAATGTAGTCGTAACCCCATTTCCACTGATAACCAGTTGTCTTAATAGTGATATCGGAGTTAGTTGTGTCTTTCATCGCCACAACTGTTTTGGTAGCAGGCAAGGCCATACCAATAACAATTAATAACGGAATGACTGTCCATACGATTTCCACCAAAGTGCTCTCGTGGAATGATGCTGATTTATGTCCGAGCGATTTGCGATGCTTCAAAATCGAATAGAACATCACACCAAAAACACCCACGAAAATCAGCGCACAAATTGCGAGCATCATCCAATGTAACCAGTGGATTTCTTGCATGATTTTGGTTGCTGGGGCAGCGAAATTCAGCTGGTTTACAGCTGGGCCCCCTGGCATGTTTTCTGTTGCGCAAGCAAAAGCAGTGCCGAAGGCTGCTACTAAATAGAGCGATGCCCTAGTGACTTTTCCAAATAAATTCATCTTATTCTCTGTTTATTGTCGCGAGCACTGCAGCAAAAAACGCCACAAAATGCCCAAAATGCGGTCTCAAGCCAATACATCCAGCGGTGATTATAGGGTTAATTAGACTCAACAACAAACAGGGATAACCCCCCTCCACCCAATCTTGGTGTAGCTTAAAATGATAGTAAGCACTTACACTTAATGAGAATCTGTCCTAGTCTTGCGTCCAATTTGATTTACGTCAATATAGGCGACGCTATCTTGTGATTTAGCGAGGTGTTTTCCAAGAGCCCAAGCATGTCCATAAACGATCTCTAGAGTCAGTTTTTCGGGTAAATCGCTTATTTCAGCTTCTAAATGAGGGTTTGCATTTGCCAATTTCAAGGCCTCCACATCCCCCAATAAAAGCTGAGGCCGCTCGTAATCCAGGGTCAGATTCTCCATATCCATTACAGGGTCTGAAAATCGCTCCGCCACCAAAGCATCGCCTAAATCATGCATATCCCAAGGACTTCTTAAATTTTTGAGCTGCAAGGCACTGCCCTGTATTGCGCGCAACTCTTTTCCGGTATCAGGCCCCAGATAGCTAAATACAACAAGGCCGCCCTCACGCAAAACACGCCAACACTCCCGCAAAAATAACTTGGGATCAGTTAGGTCATGCAGCAATAAATTACTAAACACCAAATCTACAGAATTATTAGGAATATCGAATTTATTAGAAGCATGAACATGTGCAAGCGCACTTGTTTTTGTGACTCTAAATATTGATTGCCAATTTGCACGGGCTTTTGCAATCCACAATTGCAGTCTTGAAGATTCATCTTCAATAACACTATGAATGCGCGCATGTGGAAAACGCTTTGCTAGCACGGCATGGTGATTTCCGGGATAGTCTGGAATCACCAAAATATCTCGAACATCCAGCTTCACGATGTCGAGTTTTTGCAGCATGCGATCTGCAATTTCATCTTGTAACCATCTGATGGATTGGGTCATTGGATCAGTATACTCAGCGCCCCATGCGATTTCTAGAGAATCTTATTCAATCAATCAGCGAGCATGTCCTGCCAACCGCATGCATCGTTTGCCAACAATTTCAATCCGCAAGTATTTGCAATCAATGCCTGCTAGCTATTTATCACAATAGTCTTTTACATTATGAATGCTGCTATCAATGTGGAATTCCACTGCAATTCATAGAAGTTAGCCAACATCAATGTAATGTCTGCATTGCACAAGCACCCTCATTTGATCAAACGATTTGTCTTGATCGTTATAACGGCCTCCTTCAAGAAGCGCTTCATCAATTTAAGTATCAAAAACGTCTTGCTTTTGCGCATGGACTGATCAGCGCTTGGAATGCATTGATTGCAAATGAAATAGATGATCGATCAATTGATTATTTACTCCCCGTTCCATTGAGTCAGAAAAAACTAATTGCGCGCGGCTTCAACCAAAGCTGGGAGCTTGCAAAAAGAATTCAGTGCGGTAGCCACATACAGAAATTACCTTATGCACTGAAACGATTCCATGATGTCGAGCATCAAGCAGCTAAAAATTACTCTGCGCGGCAACATGACATACGCCAGATGTTTTATATTGACACTAAAGATGTTGAAATCCTTAAAGGTAAATCCGTTGCTGTTTTTGATGATGTTATGACAAGCGGTGCAACATTAAATGAGATTGCACGCACCCTCAAAATGATTGGCGTTACTCGGGTAAGTAATTGGGTCCTATTAAGAACCACTAAACTGGGCATATGAGCTGAACCCATGAGCTACATAAAGTAAAGAATTCGTATGTTTAATATCGTTTTATTTGAACCAGAAATTCCACCCAATACAGGCAACATCATTCGCTTGTGCGCCAATACGGGAGCAAAACTTCACCTCATAGAGCCCCTAGGTTTTCCAATGGAAGATGCGAAGTTAAGGCGCGCTGGATTGGATTATCACGAATTTGCAAGCATTGCGGTTCACCGAAATTGGGCCGAATTCCTCAAGAATGAATCTCCTGAGCCACAACATCTATTTGCCTTAACCACCAAAGGTAGCAGCAAGTTTCATGAGGGTAAATTTCAAGCGAATGATTATTTTATTTTTGGCTCTGAAACAAAAGGTATTACCGATGAAGTTCGGATTTCCATTCCCACCCAAAATCAATTGCGCCTAGCAATGAAGGACAACAGTCGTAGCCTAAATCTTTCTAATACTGTAGCAATTGTTGTTTATGAAGCATGGCGCCAAAATGGATTTGTAGGCGGCAAGTAAGAGAAATTACGATTCAATTTTAGGATCACGTCCCATCAATTTTTTAACAGCATCTTCAGCCTGAAGCTTGCCTGCCAATACATCACCCATCATGGCAGTGATAGGCATCTCAACATTTAATCGCTTTGCAAGATCTCCTACCGCAGCGGCACATAAAACACCCTCTACAACATGCCCTAAATTTGCCAATATTTCATCAAGAGACTTTCCTGATGCCAACTCAAGGCCAACTCGTCGATTGCGAGAAAGATTCCCTGTAGCGGTCAAGATTAAATCTCCAACGCCAGTAAGCCCCATGCAGGTCTCTGATTTACCGCCCGCAGCTTTTACTAAGCGCATCATTTCAGCCAACCCACGCGTTAATACGGCTGCGCGCGCATTTAAGCCGAGATCTAAGCCATCGCCAATACCAGCGGCAATCGCTAAAACGTTCTTAACCGCGCCACCTAACTCAACACCAATTAAATCGTCGCTTGAATAAACGCGCATATTGCCATGATGAAAAGCGGCTTGAACAATTTTGCAAAGGCGTTCAGATGAACTAGCAACTGTTAACGCACAAGGCATTCCAGAGCCAACCTCATGAGCAAAACTTGGGCCTGATAATGCGCCATATGCATGTTGGATACCGTGGCTATGAAGTCGATCTTCACGCTCAACCACTTGATGCGGCAATAAAGCTGTTGTGGGTTCTAATCCTTTGCAGAGCCAAACAATATTCAATGGATGGTCGGCTATCTTAAGAACCCGTGCAATAGTTTCTGACAAACCTGACATGGGAGTCGCAACCACCAAAAGATCATCAACACCAAGTCTTTTTACAGCCGCATCAAAATCACTTTCAAGGTGAAGACGCTTTGGCAAGGAGATGCCAGGTAGGTAAGCTTGGTTTTCGCCACTCTGGGCAATTGCTTTTAACTGATCCGCACTTCGAGACCACAAGCAAACATCTTCTTCACGCAGCTGACGGGCAGCTTGAGAGGCCATTGCGGTCCCCCATGCGCCAGCGCCAAGCAGTGTCACTTTCATGATTCGTGACTTACCTGGGAAATTTAATTGGGGAGAATGATTTTGCTCTCATCAGCACCATCATTTTCAGAGCTAGCTGCAGCCTGCTGTGCCTGCATTAATCTGTGCTCATACATGCCATGGAAATTAATTTCGTTCAGATGAATTGGTTGAAAGCCAGCACGGCTGATGACATCAGCCATATTTGAACGCAAATATGGGAACAAAATGGTTGGGCAAGTAATGCCTAACATTGGATCTACTTGCTCAGCGGGTATATTATTAAATTCAAAGATGCCGGCTTGGTTGGCTTCAACCAAGAACAATACCTTGCCCTCAACTCGGGATGTCAAGGTAGAGCTCAAGGACACCTCAAACAACTCATCATTAATTCTCTTTACAGCAATGTCCACTTCGATTTGTACTTGCGGCTCAGCTATTACCAAGAAAATTTCAGGAGCATTTGGTTGCTCAAGAGACAGGTCCTTCAAATAGATTCGCTGAATACGAAATGATGGATCTTTTGATTCAGAATTTGCTGCACTAGGCGCAGAAGATTGTTCAGTCATTACAAACTTTCTTAATGTTTATCTATTAAACCAATAATGGGTCAAGCTTACCAGCGCGATCCAAGGCTACTAAATCATCATATCCGCCAACATGAGTGTCGCCAATATAGATTTGTGGAACAGTCCGTCGACCCGTTCTCGTCATCATCGTTTCACGTTGAGCAGGATCACGATCAATCAAAATCTTTTCTAAATTAGTCACACCCTTCTTTACCAATAGCTTCTCAGCCATCACGCAATATGGGCAAACTTGTGTGCTGTACATTGTTACTTGAGGCATATTACTTACCTTGCTTTACCAAAGGAAGAGCAGCAACCTTCCATGCCTGTACCCCACCTTCCAAAATGCCCACCTCAGAAAATCCAAGACTTTTCACTTGCGCAATAGCCTTACGCGAATGAGAGCCGGTATCGCATACCAAAACGACTGGATGCTTACGATCTAACTTCATGCCCTCAATCGAGGCAGTTAGGCCGGAAGCATTGGCTAATTTTGCACCTGGCAAATGGCCCGCCTTATAGGCATCTTCAGAGCGTAAATCCAGAACATATGCCTTGCGACGATTAATCCAAATAGTGGCCTCTGTCGGCGATAAGCCTTTGCCGCTAATAAGCGTAGATAATGTAGGCAGGAAAAGCGCGGCGCCCGATATTAGTAACAGGGCGATAAGCGCTAAATTGTCAATTTGCGTGAGAAAGTTCATCATCAGATTATAGAATGGCTCTATGAAACAACTTGTCCTTATTCGTCATGGCGAATCCGCCTGGAACCTTGAAAACCGCTTCACCGGCTGGGCGGATGTTGACTTAACCCCAAAAGGCACCGAACAAGCACTAGCGGCTGGTGAAAATCTTCGAAAAGCAGGCTATGAATTCGATATTGCCTACACCTCCGTTTTAAGACGCGCCATTCGCACCCTTTGGCATGTACAGGACACCATGGACCTGATGTGGATACCGGTGGTGCATAGCTGGAGATTAAATGAGCGACATTACGGTGCGCTCACTGGCTTAAATAAAGCAGAGACTGCTGCCAAGTATGGTGATGAACAGGTTCACATTTGGCGACGCTCATACGATGTGCGCCCACCACTTCTAGAAATGGATGATGAACGCAATCCAAAAAATGATACACGCTACTCCAAACTCAATCCTTCTGATATTCCTCTTGGTGAGTGCCTGAAAGATAATGTTGAGCGCGTATTACCACTTTGGAATGAATCTATTGCTCCCGCACTAAAAGCAAACAAACGTGTATTGCTTGTTGCGCACGGCAACAGCATTCGCTCCTTAATTAAATACCTTGACCAAATGTCCGATGAAGCCATCATGGAAATCAATGTACCGAATGGCGTACCTCTAGTTTATGAATTAGACGATAACCTCAAGCCAATACAACATTTCTACCTGGATTAAACCCTGAAAAATATGCGTCAATTTCTTAAGAACTTTGCACTGATCGCAATTGGCTTGATAGCTGGTGTAACCGCCACTATTCAGCTTTCAGCAACCGCGCAACAAGGTGGACAGCTTCCGTTAGACGAGCTACGCACACTCTCAAATGTGTTTGCTCAAATCAAGCGTGAATATGTTGAGCCTATTGAAGATAAGCAGCTCTTAACAGATGCCGTCAAAGGCATGGTCAGCAGTCTTGATCCTCACTCCACATTCTTGGATAAAAAAGATTTCGCAGAGATGCAAGAGCAAACCTCTGGGAAATTCGCAGGACTCGGAATTGAAATTACTTCTGAAGATGGCGTAGTAAAGGTTCTTAACCCAATTGAAGATAGTCCAGCCGCACGCGCTGGTTTGCAAGCGGGGGATTTAATCACTCGCTTAGATGACAAACCTGTTCGCGGCATGTCTCTTGATAAAGCAGTGCGCACTATGCGTGGTACCCCTGGCACCAAAATCACCTTAACGGTTTATCGCAAAAGTGAGGAGCGCAGCTTTCCAGTAACAATTACGCGCGCCGAAATCAAAGTGCAATCCGTTAAAGCAAAAATTGTTGATAACGATATCGCCTGGGTTCGCATTACAAGTTTCCAAGAGCGCACCGTTCCAGATCTTGCTAAAAAACTCACTGACCTTGCTAACCAGAATCCAAAGCTAAAAGGTGTGATTTTGGATCTTCGCAATAACGGTGGTGGCCTATTACAAGGTGCCGTTGGGGTTGCCGCGGCATTCTTACCAGCGGATGCTGTAATTGTTTCAACTAAGGGTCAGGCCCAAGATTCCAAGCAAGTCTTTAATGCGACTCCAGCCATGTATCGCCTTAGTGAACCAGGCGACCCATTGGCAGGCGTCCCGCCCATCTTTAAAAAATTACCAATGGTCGTTTTGGTAAACGCCTATTCAGCCTCAGCATCTGAAATTGTTGCCGGTGCTTTGCAAGATTACAAGCGGGCAACCATTATCGGCAAAACGACATTTGGTAAGGGCTCTGTACAAACCGTTCGACCACTGACAAATGATTCGGCTCTAAAAATTACCACTGCCTACTACTACACGCCAAGCGGTAAATCTATTCAGGCCTTTGGCATCAAGCCAGATATTCCTGTTGATCAAAATAAAGATGGCGATCCTGATGATGTATTGATTACGCGCGAGATTGATAGCGAAAAACATTTACGCAATAAGCAATCCGCCGAAGATAAATTAATTAAGGATCGCGAAGAGCGTCGCCTCCAAGAGCTTCAACGCATTGAAGACAAGAATGCCAAGAAAACTCCTGAAGAAAAAGAAAAGGATAAGAATAAGAAGCCTGTCGAATTAGGCAGCGCTGATGATTTCATGCTAACGCAAGCAGTCGCATTCATTAATGGCCAGCCAGTCAAACGCTCATCATCCAAGCTTGAGTAATACGCAATATGAATGACGAGCAGTTACTTCGCTATTCAAGGCATTTACTGCTTGAGGATATCGATGTTGAAGGTCAAGAGAAACTCCTGCAGGCTCATGCCCTAGTCATTGGTGCTGGTGGCTTGGGTAGTGCAGCTGCTCCATATTTAGCTGCCGCGGGTATAGGAAAAATGACCCTGGTTGATCATGATGTTGTGGAGCTTACTAACCTGCAACGACAGGTCATGCATACCGAGCAGATGATTGGCAAAAGCAAAGTAGCCTCTGGCCAACAATTCTTAGGTCAGCTTAACTCCAGCATTCAAGTCGATATTGCTCAGGAGAAGGCTACAACTAACCTACTTGCCAAACTATTACCAACAGTTGATGTTGTTTTAGATTGCACAGACAATTTCAATACTAGGCAGCTAATCAATACTGCTTGCGTTCAATTTCAAACACCGCTCGTTTCCGGATCAGCATTGCGCTTTGATGGGCAGGTTTCAGTTTTTAATCCTCGAACCGAAACCTCCCCTTGTTATGCCTGCATCTTCTCTCCAACAGAAGAATTTGAAGAAGTCAGTTGCTCTAACATGGGCATCTTCTCTCCACTAGTCGGCATTATCGGCACCATTCAAGCTGCGCAAGCACTTCAGGTCATTATTGGATTTGGGGAGTCACTAGTAGGGCGAATGCTGCTTTGGAATGCACGCACCACGCAAGTAGATCAAATTCGCATTTCCCGCAACCCTGACTGCCCAGTTTGCGGCAAAAAACACTCTAGCTAAGAGAACAAACGCTCCAAGGCTTTTGCCTGGGCTTCAGGCTCATAGGCCTTCAGAACCCGTGGGAAGCGGGCTTTTAAGATGCCCGCATTAGCCTGCAGAATTTCACGTTTGACCAACAAAAGCTGGCTGAAGTGCATAGAAAAATCAGTCAAGCCCATCGCTAGCAATAACTTCGTCAAGCTGGGATCACCGGCCATCTCGCCACAAACTGCTACAGGCACACCGGCACGCTTCGCTTGATCAATAATGTTGGCAATTAAATTCAGAATCGCGGGATGCAATGGATCGTACAAATGCGCTACTGCATGATCTGCACGGTCAATCGCTAAAGTGTACTGAATTAAGTCATTAGTACCGATGGATAAAAAATCAAATCGGTCAATAAATAAAGGAAGTACCAATGCAGCCGCTGGAATCTCAATCATGGCGCCCACTTGAATATTGGGATTAAATGATTGCCCGCGCTGCAGTAACTGCTGCTTCGCTTTTTCAATTAAACGAAAAGTTTCGTCAATTTCTTTTGCATGAGCGAGCATTGGAATCATGATGCGCGCTTGACCATGAGCAGAGGCACGCAATATTGCCCTTAGCTGCGTAAGAAAAATTTCTGGTTCCGTTAAAGACCAACGAATCGCCCGCAAACCCAGTGGTGATGTGCCAGTCTGCGATACATCAGCACCACCCATACCGAGCGCCTTATCGGCGCCAACGTCAATCGTTCGAATGTTGACTGGTAAGCCATGCATGAGATCAACAACCCGACGGTATTCTTGATACTGCTGCTCTTCATCCGGCAAAGCTTGCTTGCGATCCATAAACAAAAATTCGGAACGGAACAGGCCGACGCCCACCGCACCCAACTTGACGGCCTGCACAGCGTCTTCCGGTAATTCAATATTGGCAAAGAGTTCAATATCAACACGATCCAAAGTTTCTGTTTTGGCATGCTTTAACTGCTGGAGTTTTCGCGCATCTTTGGCGGCCTGACTTTGTAGCTTGCGATACTCCGCTAATAACTGCTCATCGGGGGCAACAACAATAACACCCTGTTCGCCGTCCAAAATGAGCCAGTCGCCATGGCGGATCATTTCACTAGCGTGTCGCACACCAACCACCGCTGGTATCTCCATACTTCGCGCAACAATCGCAGTGTGAGAAGTTTTGCCGCCAAGATCGGTTACGAAACCAGTAAATGTATGATCTTTGAAGCGCAACATGTCATGCGGAGCAATATCATGAGCAACAATAATTGACTCGACACCTACATCGCTCGATGGCAGGAATTCCGTCTCTAGAGTATCTTTTTGTGAATTAATCGCCTTAATAACTCGCTCGGCAACTTGCCGAATATCATTTGCACGCTCTTTTAAGTAAGGGTCTTCAATTTCGGCAAACTGCTCTAGGAGGTCGTTGAGCTCTGTTGTCAATGCCCAAGCAGCATTGAGACGTTGAGTACGAATTAATTTAAGCGGCTTCTCTGCAAGAGCAGGGTCTACCAAGATCATGCCATGCACATCTAAAAACGCCGCCATCTCTTGTGGTGCGTCTTTAGGCAAACCTTGGCGCAACTGATCAAGCTCTAAACGCACTTGATCAAAAGCATCCAATAATTTTTTGGCCTCAGCCTCTTCTTTGCCAGGCTCAACTAAATAATGACTAACCTCTAATGCTGCGCGCGAAATCAGTACAGCCTTGCCAATGGCAATGCCCTTTGATACTGGAATTCCGTGCAGCGCAAATGTCATGCCTATTCGCCTTCTCCAAAGCGATCATTAATTAATGCTTTGAGAGCTTCCATGGCTTCATCCGCCTTTTCGCCAACTGTCTCGAGCGTAACAGTGCTGCCAATTCCAGCCGCCAACATCATCACCCCCATAATGCTCTTTGCATTAATTTGACGACCGTTGCGTGACAGCAATATTTCACAAGGAAATTGCGCCGCTAACTGGGATAGCTTGGCAGAGGCTCTCGCATGCAAACCCAATTTATTAATGATTTCAATTTCAGCAACAGGCATTTTTTACTCCCCTCCCATTTACGCTTGGCTTACTTTTGCACCTAAGCGCAAAATACCGTTCTGGCCACCAGCCAAAGCCTTCTTAGCTAACTCTTCGAGATCTTCAGTCCGATGCGAAACGCAGCGCATTAGCATTGGAAGATTAAGTCCGGCTAAAACAACTACGGGTGTATTTAATCCTGATAGCGGCCCCAAACCTTCTAGCTTGGAAGCTACGTTTGCGGGTGTCGCGCCCATGACATCAGTCAAGATCAAAACACCATTTCCCGAATTCACTCCATAAGCGGCTTTTAAGACTCGATCAAAACTGGCTTTGATATCTTCATGAGGTGGAATGTCCACAGCTCGAATACGCTCAGGCACAGCACCAAACGTATGCTCTACAAAGCCCAGCATTGCGCTGGCTAAAGGAGTATGTGCAACGATTACGATTCCTGCCATTTTATGACACTGCCCTTTCAAGTGCCTTTAGCCAAAATTGGGGTACATCAAATTGGGTTTGATCGGTTATTTCAACAAAACAGGTTGGGCTTGTCACATTAATTTCAGTAAGACACCCGCCAATTAAATCCAATCCTACTAAGAATAAACCGCGTTGATTCAGAATGGGGGCCAACTTCTCCGCAACCCGCTTTTCAGCATCCGTTAAAGGCATTGCAACACCCTTGCCTCCAGCAGCTAAATTACCCCGAATTTCGGCACCCTGTGGAATGCGAGCCAAAGCGAATGGCACTACCTCACCACCAATAAGCAATACACGCTTATCGCCCTGAGCAATCTCCGGCAGAAAGCGTTGAACCATCAATGTTCTTGCGCCATTCTCGCCAAGCGTTTCAACAATGCTCGCCAGATTTAAGCCATCAGCGCCAACTCTAAATACACCCATACCGCCCATACCATCAAGGGGCTTGATGACGATATCACGATGCTGACGATGAAACTCTTGAACCGCGCTTAACTCTCGAGTGACTAATGTTGGTGGAATCAACCCAGGGAACTCAGTAATGGAAAGTTTTTCAGAATGATCACGAACAGCACTTGGGTTATTAAATATTTTTGCACCTTGTCTTGCTGCCGCAGAGAGTAACCAAGTTGTATTGAGATACTCAATATCAAACGGAGGGTCTGTCCTCATCAAAACAGCTGAGAATATATTTAGAGATCGAGATTCAAGTTCGCCCAGTTCATACCAAGATGTCGAAGCAGGTTTAATAATCAAGCTCTGACAATCAGCAATAACTAAATTGTCTTTCCATAAAACATTGCGACTTTGGCAAAACCAAAGGCGATGCCCCGATTCTTGAGCAACACGCATCATTGCCAAAGTGGAGTCTTTCTTAACCTTGAAAGACTCTAGAGGGTCAGCAATAAATAAAAGGTCCATATTTTTAGCTCTAAAAGCTGATGCTTATGCCACTTCCATATTAGGATCCGTTCTCTCCAATTCAAGAGAGGCAGCAAGCAAAGCTAAGCGAGCAACAACGCCATACAAATAGAATCGATTTGGCGCTGCGCTGCCTGGCTTGGCCGATAGGTCAGGCATCGAGTTTTGCTCAAACGCAAGCGGAACAAAATGCATGCCTGGCGCATTGAGATTTTCATCGGGACCACGATCAGTGTGAACGCGATAGAAGCCACCAATCACGTATCGATCAATCATATAAACCACTGGCTCAGCGACAGCTTCATTGACTTTCTCAAAGGTGTAAACCCCTTCCTGAATCAATACGTCGCTAACTTCAAGGCCTTCCTTAACCACACTCATTTTGTTGCGGTCTTTGCGATTCAAGCCCTTTAACTGGGCTGGGTCATTCACCACCATAACGCCCATTCCGTAGGTACCAGCATCTGCTTTCACTACAACATAAGGCTTATCTTTAATGCCGTATTCACGATATTTCTTTGCAGTCTTTTTGAGTACTTGCTCTACTGCGGCTTGAAGTTCGTCTTCGCCCTTGCGTTCATGAAAATTAATATTCGAGCAACTTGTAAAGTATGGATTAATCATCCATGGATCGATATCAACGACCTTGGCAAATTTCTTGGCCACCTCTTCATACGCAGCAAAGTGATTGGACTTACGACGCACGTGCCAACCAGCATGCAAACCTGGCAATAAATACTGTTCGTAAATATTCTCCAAGATTGGAGGAATGCCAGCAGACAAATCATTGTTCAACAAAATAGAACAAGGATCAAAATCTTTTAGGCCTAAGCGTTGCTTCTTCAGGCCTAGGCGCGATAGAGGCTCCATGAGAAGTCGATTGCCATCTGGTAACTCAATCCAAGTTGGCTTCTTAATTTCTTCAGAAAAAGTTCCTAAGCGGACATTGAGTCCAGCTTGTCGCAAGATCGAAGATAAACGAGCGATATTTTGGAGGTAAAAGGTATTGCGTGTATGACGCTCTGGTATCAACAATAAATTTTTTGCTTCTGGGCAAATCTTCTCAATCGCAGCCATTGCTGCCTGCACTGCCAAAGGCAACATTTGCGGAGAAAGATTGTTAAACCCACCAGGAAACAAATTGGTATCAACGGGGGCCAGTTTGAAACCCGAATTTCGTAAATCAACTGAGCAATAGAATGGTGGCGTGTGCTCCTGCCACTCAAGCCTAAACCAGCGCTCAATAGTAGGGGTTGCTTCAAGCACCTTTGACTCAAGTTCGAGTAAAGGGCCACTTAGGGCGGTAATGAGATGTGGAACCATTCCACCATTGTAAGATTTTTAAAAGAAAGACGCGGGATCCTAAGATCCCGCGCTTAAAGTACCGAACAGCCCTTAAAAGCCGTCCGGCGAGGGGTAAAACAGATTAAGACTCGTAGGCAGACTCACCATGAGAGGTGATATCCAAACCTTCGCGCTCTTCCTCTTCCTTCACGCGCAAACCGATCACGATATCAATCAATTTGAAAGCGATGTAAGAAACAACGCCAGACCAAATTACAGTGGTGATTACGCCTTGTGCCTGAATCCATAATTGGCTAGCAATTGAGTAATCAGGAGCAACAGCATTTGCTACGTAATCCCATACACCTGAACCACCCAATGCAGGATCAGCGAATACGCCGGTCAATAACGCACCAGTAATACCACCTACGCCGTGAACACCAAATACGTCCAAGCTGTCATCAGAGCCCAAGATTTTCTTGAGGCCTGTAACACCCCATAAGCAAATTACACCTGCAATCAAGCCAATAACGATTGAACCCATTGGGCCGGCAAAACCAGCGGCAGGAGTAATCGCCACCAAGCCTGCTACGCAACCAGATGCAGCGCCCAACATGGAAGGCTTACCTTTGAGAACCCATTCAGCAACAGACCAACCCAATACAGCAGCAGCGGTTGCCAAGTAAGTGTTTACGAAAGCCAATGCAGCACTACCGTTTGCTTCGAGTGCAGAACCAGCATTGAAACCGAACCAACCGAACCACAAGAGTGCAGCACCAGTCATTACATAAACTAAGTTATGTGGCTTCATTGCTTCTTTGCCGTAACCAACGCGTTTGCCGATAACAAATGAACCAACCAAACCAGCGATCGCAGCATTGATGTGAACAACAGTACCACCAGCAAAGTCGAGAACACCTTTTTGCCACAACCAACCAGCACGAGCTGTAATAGCCTCGAGGGAAGCAGCATCTTTGATGTCGTCTGGACCAGGCCAGAACCAAACCATGTGCGCAACAGGCAAGTAGCTAAATGTAAACCAAATGATCATGAACACCAAGATCGCAGAGAACTTGGCGCGCTCAGCAAAAGAACCGATGATCAAGCAGCATGTAATCGTTGCAAATACTGCTTGGAAAGCCATGAATACATATTCAGGAATCACAACACCTTTACTAAAGGTTGCCGCAACAGAATCTGGATTCATACCACCCAAGAACAGACGATCAAGTCCACCAAGGAATGCTCCGCCTTCCGTGAATGCAAAGCTATAGCCATAAATAGACCACAGCACTGTAATCAAGGAGAAGACCATGAAACATTGCATACAGATCGACAGGATATTTTTGCTACGAGTTAAGCCGCCGTAGAACAAAGCCAAGCCTGGGAGCGTCATCAACAACACTAATGCAGTAGATACCATCATCCATGCTGTATCAGCTTTATTGCACTTCTCAGAGCAAAGAACAGGCGCAGGTTCTGCAGCTGCTGGTGTTGCGGCAGGCGCAGTTACTGCTGGCTTTTTAGCTTCATCAGCGTGTGCTGGCGAAGTTACCATTACGCCAGTAGCGCCAATGGCCAAGGCCATCGCACCGCCAGCAACAAGTCGTTTCATCCAAGTTAACATTTTGAACCTCTCTTTAAAGTGCTGACGCGCCGGTTTCACCGGTACGAATACGAATGACGTGCTCAACTGGAGAGACAAAAATCTTGCCATCGCCAATCTTGCCAGTACGCGCAGATTTTTCAATTGCTTCAATTGCGCGCTCCAAGATGCCATCTTCAACAGCAGCTTCAATTTTTACTTTTGGTAAAAAATCAACAACATATTCAGCACCGCGATACAACTCGGTGTGGCCCTTTTGACGCCCAAAACCTTTCACTTCAGTGACAGTAATGCCCGAAACTCCCACTTCCGAGAGAGCTTCGCGCACTTCGTCAAGCTTGAAAGGCTTGATGATTGCGGTAATTAATTTCATGTATATCTCCGTTCGTTGTGGAAATTAGAAAGTCTTTGTTAAAGCTACAACTGCGTTACCGCGTCCAGCATTACCACCGTTAGGTGTTGCATAAACATAAGTGCTGCCGACTTTTTGCGCGCTTGTGCCCGTGTAGTAAGCAGTACCAGATAAGCCACCACCGAAGTCTTTAGTCAAACCTAATTTCCAATCGGCATAACTTAAATTCCAAGTACCGCCATTACCAGCTCCAGCCAAAGCAGTTGTTGTTACAACATTGTTTGGTACATACTGGTATCCAACGTGTGCATTCAGAGTAATTCCATATGCTCCAGTGTCGTAATTTGCAGTCAAATCTGGGTAAAAAGAACCTTGAGAGTTTTGAATTCCAAATAGGTTGCTAACTGCATATGAAAACTTGAAGAAGCCAGTTGTAGGACCAAAAGTAAAGTTTTGTGCTGCATACAGCTCTGTTGTGCTTGGGTTTACGCCAGACGTTTGACGCATTGATGGGTTAGCTGTCACCCACGCTTTTGTTTGAACACCGCCTAATCCAGTAGTTGGGTAGTAGTATTGGAGCACTCCGAAATCGCTAGCGAAACCTTCGCCAATAAATTCTTTCTTGTAACCAGCATAAAAATCCATCTCAACTGGAGCAGATGTAGAAGGGGCAGACTTTGTTGGTCCATTTGTGTTTGAAGTGCTGTTGTAAGCATCACTAATCCAGCTAATGCTTGAGTTCCAGTTGCCAATGTAGAAGCCACTCTCATGCGCATAATCAAAACCGCCTTGGATTGCTGGCTTGTTATTCGTTTGCGTGATACCACGATAGATATAGCTGCTTGCTACGGTAACGTTTGCGGAAACCGGACTAACTTCTGGCGCGGCCGCCTCTTCAGCGAATACTGCTGTTGATGCAACGCCTGCCAATAAAGCTACTGCTACTGCAGAAATTGCTCTCTTATGTAAAGTTTTCATGTATTACTCCTTACTGTTTGTAATCAAAAAAGGGATTAATGCTTATTGCATGGAGTGATCATGACGGGCTGACCACTTTTGAATTCCAGGCTATTCCCCTAATTAATGCCAATGCACCTTTTTGGTGCTTTTTATTGCACTGACTTTGTGAATTTCCTTGATTTTGAGCCTTTTTTACCGATTTTCCCCATTTTTGGTGCCTCAAATTAAAATATGAATGTGTGTTTTTTACGCAACTACTAATCTCACTAAAGAGCCCATCATGCAAAAACCCGGCGAAATCCTCGAGCAAATTCAGCGCATTGCTAACGATATGCAAAACAAAGTTGGGGAAGCTATTCGCAATTCTCCTGCTCAAGAAATTGAAAAAAATGTTCGGGCCATGATGAACCAAGGTTTCCAAAAAATGGATTTGGTTACTCGCGAAGAATTTGAATTGCAAATAAAGGTTCTTGCGAAGACCAGAGAAAAATTAGAGGCGTTAGAAGCAAAGGTTGCTGCTCTAGAGCAATCAAAATAATTGCTCGTTTGATTTAATTACCCAGAGCTTTACTCTGGGTAAAACTCATTAAAAAAGTTTGCGTATTCTTCTTTAGATAAAAGCATCTTTGCATCAGTAGCATCTGCATTTGTGTGCAATACCGAAGCTTGATAGACCCAGACATTTCCACTATCACCTACTCTGGTTATCCAACGAACCCGCATGGCTTGTTGGACTTTACCAGCCCCATTGAACACAATGTAATAGTCGGTTGTTGCAAAGCGCTGATGCTGACTATTTTGAAAATAGGCTGACTCAGCAATAACAGATCCACCAGAAGCGTTCGCCCTATCCAACAAATTACCTTGTAATTGTTTGGTGATTTTTTTTACTAAATCGGTATTAACTTGTTTGGCAGGAATCTCGATTGAGCTGATAGAGTAAATATCATCATCCACCTTGACGGCTTCTAGAGTCTGACGAAACTCTTGATCCCCAAATGGAATCAAGCGATCTAGTTTGTCTGGCTTACCTGGGAATAAAGCGGTATATCTTTGCTCAGGCGATTGAACTGTTCGCCAATTTAATCTTGGGCTGCAAGCAACTACTAGAAAAAAAATAACTGCAAGCAGGTAGAGCCGAGCAAAACCTTTAAACAACACCCGCTCCATGCGCCTGTTGATCCGCATGATAACTAGAGCGCACCATTGCGCCTACTGCAGCATGAGAAAAGCCCATTTCATATGCCTTTTCTTCGAACATTTTGAATACATCTGGGTGCACATAACGTGTTACTGGTAAGTGATGACCTGAAGGGGCTAGATATTGACCAATCGTCAACATATCAATGTTGTGCTCGCGCATATCATGCATCACTTCCAGAATCTCTTCATCAGTTTCTCCAAGCCCAACCATTAAGCCACTTTTTGTTGGTATATGTGGGAAACGTTCTTTAAAGTCTTTTAGCAACTTTAAAGAATGTAAATAATCTGCGCCTGGACGAGCCTGCTTATACAAACGTGGAACCGTTTCTAAATTGTGATTCATGACGTCTGGCAAACCATTGGGGGCATGCTCAGCGAATATATCTAATGCTTTATCTAAACGTCCACGAAAATCCGGCACTAAAACTTCAATACGAGTAGCAGGGGAAAGTGCGCGAGACTGTGTAATGCAATCTACATAATGCATGGCGCCGCCATCTCTTAAATCATCACGATCCACGCTGGTAATAACTACATAATTCAACTTCAAGGCTGCAATAGTTCTCGCCAAATTAGCAGGCTCTTTTTGATCGAGTGGATCAGGCCTACCATGACCTACATCGCAAAATGGGCAGCGCCTTGTGCACTTGTCGCCCATGATCATGAATGTGGCAGTGCCCTTGCCAAAACACTCGCCGATATTTGGGCAACTCGCTTCTTCGCAAACCGTTACCAATTCGTTTTCACGCAGAATCTTTTTGATTTCAGCAAAGCGAGAATTGCCGGAGGCGGCCTTAACCCGAATCCAGTCGGGTTTTTTTAATACCTCTTCAAGAGGAACAATTTTGATCGGAATGCGAGCAGTTTTTTCACTCGATTTTTGTTTGCGAGTGGCATCGTATTGAAGATCTTGACGTTCTTCAATCGCCTGCTTGGTATCGGATTTATTTATTGTCATCTGATGTTATCTAACTCACTTAAGCTTAGTTGCTTTTGTAAATGCTTCAAAAGCACTTGGCTAATAATGTCTATATTGTCCTTGATACCGAGAGTTTGCATATCAACCGTCTTTAAGCCCTCATAACCACAGGGGTGGATACGCCCAAATGCCTCTAAGTCGGTGGCTACATTTAACGCCAGACCGTGATACGAGCAGCTTCTAGAGACTTTGAGCCCCAAAGCAGCAACCTTAGCCCCTAGCCACTCACCCGGTGCTCCATCCTGCTCTGACACATAAATTCCTGGGGCGCCCTGCTTGCGCTCAGCTCGCACACCAAAATCTAACAAAGTGTCTATTACCGCTTGCTCAATACGGAACACCAGTTCTTTAACAAAAATTCCTAAGCGCTTCAGATCAAGCAATAAATAAACAACAAGCTGACCTGGGCCATGATAGGTAATCTCACCACCCCGGTCCACCTGAACCATCGGAATCTGATTGCTAGGGGTATGCAAATTACTAGCGTCTCCGGCCAAACCTAAAGTAAATACCGGAGGATGCTCTAACACCCAGATCTCATCTGGGGTATTGGCATTACGCTCTTTAGTAAACGTCTGCATTGCTTCATACGTTTTAGCGTAATCCGCTACACCAAGATGTTTAACTAAAACCTTCATCAAGCAGTCTTAGAGAACAATGCTTACTAGTGGATGGGTAGACAGGGTGCGATATAGCTCATCCAATTGCTCTCGACTAGTCGCTGTAATGGGCAATGTAATGCCTAAATAATTTCCATCCTTTGAAGGCCGCTGCTCTACCTTGCTTTCATCAAAGGTAGGGTCGAACTGTTTTGCAATATGCAAAATTGCAGGCAAATACTCAGGAATATTTTTTCCCATGACCTTGATCGGAAATAAAGATGGATATTCGATTAAAGATTTTTCTTCGGACATATTGATACTCTTCTCTTATTGCTTGCGATGATCTGGCATACCTAACCAAGCGCCAGTAATGATGTTGCGGATGCAATGTAATCTGCGATGGAAAAAATGATCAGCGCCAGGCACTACTTGGACTGTTAATTCTTGTGGACGCGCCCAATCAAGGACATCAATCAAAGGAATAGTTTCATCCAATTCACCATGGATCAAAATCGTGTCTGAAGGCGCTTGTGCCAAAGTCCACTTTCCTGCGGCACTTCCCACCATCACAAGACGCTCAGCCGGTCTGCCCAGCTCCGCCAATCGCTGAACCAGATGACTACCTACAAAACTGCCGAATGAAAACCCAGAAACGACTAGCGGCAAAGTATTCGCTGAATTCACCCAAGGGTGACTGGCGGCTACCTCAAACTGGGACCAACTAGATGGGGTTTGCATCCACTCGGTAACGTGCAATAAATCCTCTAATTCTCCAACGCCATCATCATGCACACCGGCGGTTCCACCAACGCCACGAAAATTGGGACGCACACTCACATAACCCAATTGATTAAATGAACGAGCCATTGTTTGCGCAACTTTGTTATCCATGGTTCCACCCATCAATGGATGAGGGTGAGCCACCAATGCTAGACCTCGCACCGCAAAGTCAGGGTCGTTTTTCAGTTCGTCTGGTAGATCGATCGACATTTCGATTGGGCCAACAATTCCATCAATCTGTATTAATTTAGTACGGCTATTCATACAAAACACTTTCAACAATAAAAACAATTACAACAGTCTACGCAAGCTGCAAGCGAGCTACGGGGGCACCTTTAATTAAGTGGGACTGAATAATTTCTTCCACATCTTCTTGATCAACCAAGGTATACCAAATACCCTCTGGATAGACAACCATTACCGGACCATCAGCACAACGATCTAGGCAGCCTGCTTTATTGACCCGAATTTTTCCAGGACCCGCAAGACCTAATTCTTTAACTCTGTTCTTCGCATACTCAAATAGAGCAAATGCGTTATGACGATCGCAACAATCTTCACCGTTGCTGCGCTGATTTAAACAAAAGAATAGATGGTGAGAAAAAGCCATAGGTAAATAGGTTCAGTACTGGGAATGTGGTTCAGGGCGAAATGCGTTTCGAATCATCCAAACAAAAGCCATGGGTAGCCATATGACTGATACCCACTGCATCAACTCATTAAAGTGCAATAGCCGTCCTTGATTCCAATGTCTTAAAGTCAAAATGAAATAAGGATTATCGGGCATTATGTTAATAACGACAGTGACGCCAATCAAACAACAGATTGCCAAAATCCATTTAGTTCGTTGAGGCAAGCCTAAAGCCCAGCGTAAAGCAATGGTTGCTAAAAACATTCCCCAAAATGCACCCGCAGTAAGCCAAATAAAGCTGAACTCAACACCAAACTGCAGAGCCGTGAATAAGGTTTTTAGAACAACGGTGAAGCAGAGCAAGCCATTTAAGATCTGCCACTGTGGCGCCTTAGCTCGCATCCCCAAAGAAAGAAGCAAGGCCGCCCCCAGCCAACAAAAGCCCGTAATGAACATCTCTTGGGCAATTTGATTGACCACAAGAGTTCCCCAATCAATTGAACCAAATATGACATGCCCCCAAACGCCAACTCCTAACCATGAACTTTGCGGATAAATTTGTGACCAAGGAAAAAGCAGAAAGAGTGCGCATACAGCCCAATTCAAACCAAACCACTGGTCAAATCTTCGTCGCAATGCGCTCCCAGATAACCACTGGGGGCCTAAAGGAATAGCCAACAAAGCTCCTAATAAACCTCCAAATACATTTGCCCACCAATCCATCAGACTAGGAATACGCGTTGGCAACCATGACTGCAAAGTTTCCACGCTCAGTGCCAACACTGCGCTCAAGCTAATGGCTATACCTAATGCAACAAAATTTTGCCAACGTGGGTATGCAGCGAAAACCAATAAAAATCCAAAAGGGATGTAAGCCAAGATATTTACCGAAACATCGAAAAGCGTAATAAATCGCGGTAACGGGGCATCAATCCATGCATATGGGCTAATACCATTGTCAAAATTAAAATCAAACGGGTTTAAGCTCATATATACAATCAACAGGGCATAAACAAGACTCATTGCACGCGCAAGTGGCATGGCCTGCAATGGCCATAACAACTGGCGGGGGCGGTGATCTTTTGAATGCATTCCACAATTCTAGGTCAGACCTTTCTACAATGGCGAAATGACTGCTAATTGCATCCTCGAACGCGTTGCTGAGACCAGGTCCACCAATGATGATCTTCTGGAGCGTTGGCGCTCGGGTCAGCTAATTGACCCTGTAGCCAGAATTGCCCATAGACAGACTGCCGGAAAAGGGAGGGCTGGGCGGACCTGGTTATCAAACCCAGATGATTCCATCTGCTTTTCTATTGCCTACCCTTTTAAAAGGAGCCCCGCCCAATTAGCAGGCCTAAGTCTATTAGTAGGCTTAGCAGTAATTGAGGGCATCGCAAAAGCTTGCAGTCTAGAAAAGTCTCTACTGCTGCAATCAGGCCTTCGCCTAAAGTGGCCAAATGATCTACTACTCAACAACGCTAAACTCGGTGGAATTTTGATTGAGGGTGGACAAGCAAAACCTACCGACCCTAGTTGGATGATTGTTGGTATTGGCCTCAATTTACGCAATGCAAGTTCAATAGAAAAAAATATTCATGAGGTCGGCGCAAAAGTCAGCGCAATTGAGGATCTGTTGCCAGAAAATTCAGCGCTACCAGACGCTGAGTATCTTTGGTTAAGTTTGCTTGACTCCTTAGTGCAACACTTTCAAGACTTTGATGTCCGAGGATTTACTCCTTACCAACAAGAATGGAGCACATGGGACGCCTATGCAAATCAAGGTGTCCGCCTTTCAGGGGCTGGTAAAGAGTCCATATATGGGGTAGCAAAAGGCATTGGTATAGATGGCGCACTTCTACTTGAGCAAAATGAAAAAGTGATTTCAATTTATGCGGGCGATGTTTCTCTAAGGGTGCAGTCATGAGCCTATATTTAATTTTTGATGTTGGTAATACGCGCCTCAAATGGGCTGCAGTAGAGTCCACAAAACAACCTTCCGATCAACAAAAAAAATTATGGGATTACTCTGGTTCGATTAACACCCAATCACTTCAGTCGCCAGAGCATCGTGCCGAGCTTGCTGATTACATCTCCAAAACATTACCAAAGCCAGATGCAATTGCATTTAGCTGTGTTGCCGGCAAAGAGGCAATCCATCAACTCCAATCTTTATTTCCACAATGGCAAGATATTCAGTGGAAACAACTTAGTGGTGATAGCGCCTTTGATGGAATGCGCACCCTTTATCAAGACCCAAGTAAATTAGGATCTGATCGCTGGAGCGCTATTATTGGTGCCCGCTGCCTATCCAAAACAAACTCTCTAATCGTCAATGCGGGTACCGCTACGACTATTGATGTATTAGGCTCAAATGGAATGCACTATGGCGGCTGGATTCTGCCGGGCCTCAGCTTGATGCATCAGAGCCTTGAGGCCAATACGGCGCAACTTCCACTTGCAGCTCGCGATGCATCTACGCAAGGATTTGGGACCTCTACAAACGAAGCCATTATTGGCGGGTGTGATGCAGCACAAATTGGCGCAATTCAATACGCACTAGATCTAGCTAAACAGATGAATGTGCCAATTGAAAAAATTTGGCTGGATGGGGGCAATGCAAAAACGCTTATGAATCAAATTCAGCAAGCGAATCTACTAGGCACTGAGAAAATTGAAGTCAGCGAAGGCTTAGTATTACGCGGTGTTTGGGCCTGGCTTTTGAAAAATATCTAAAACCAAAAAGCAAATAAACTTCTATGAGCGTATTTTTCCCAATAAGCTAGTAGTTGAACGTTCATACAAAAATGGGATAGCAACTGCCTTGCCTCCCCAGGTCTTTACTAGCTTAGTCTCAGCCAGGGTATCGATCTCATAATCCCCACCCTTGACATAAATATCTGGGTGAATTTGCTCAATTAGATTTACTGGCGTTTGTTCGGTAAATATTACCGCCAAGTCAACACTCTCTAATGCTGCCAACAAAGCCTGACGATCTGCTTCAGCATTGATTGGCCTGTCATCACCCTTACCCAGCATTTTGACTGAGGCATCTGAGTTAACTCCAACCACCAAGCTGGCACCTAGTGCACGCGCTTGAGCGAGATAGCTGGCATGCCCACGATGCAAAATATCAAAGACACCATTGGTAAAAACAAGGGGTCTTGGTAATTTTGAAATACGATCCTGAAGTTGCGCTGGGTTGCAAACTTTAGACTCAAAAGAGGGTGAAGGGTATGTACTCATACTGCAATATTAATAGCTTTGAGTCTTGCCCTGCGATATTCATCAATATGTCTTAGACTTGGCAGGCATAACTAGAAGAAAAGAGACTCTTTATGAATCCTAAAGTAAATGGACGCCTGACCACTTGGCTCTTTGTATTTTTTATTGGCCTCTCCATATTTAACACTGCAAAAGCGGCCCCCAGCTGCAGCCCCCTGTTATCGCACACATTCCCTCGCCTACAGGATGAGGCCCCTCAAAATCTCTGCCAATATCAAGGCAAGGTTATTTTGGTGGTTAATACTGCTAGCTTTTGTGGATTTACGAGCCAATATGAAGGGCTGGAAAAAATTTATGCCAAATACAAAGACAAAGGTTTTGTAGTTTTAGGATTTCCATCAAATGATTTTGGGCAACAAGAGCCTGGTAGCAATAAAGAAATTGCCGATTTCTGCAAAAACACTTATGACGTCAAATTTCCGATGTTTGCAAAGAGCAGTGTTTCTGGAAGTAATCCAAACTCATTTTTCAAAATGCTGATTGCAAAAACTGGTACTACACCGAAGTGGAACTTTTATAAATATTTGATTGATCGCAAAGGTAACGTGATAGATTCCTTCGGTAGCGTTACAAAACCAACAAGTAATTCAATTACTGAGCAGATCGAAAAACTTTTAGAGGAAAAAGTGCGGTGAGCAAAAAAAGAATTGCCATCATCGGCGCCGGCATTTCTGGCTTAGGATGCGCATATGCTCTTCGCCAGCAACCCAACATAGAGATCACCGTCTACGAGGGCGGAAACCACATTGGCGGGCATAGCAATACTGTTGATTTCACTTATCAGCACGCTGGCAAGCAATTGTCTTATGGTGTCGATACTGGTTTTCTAGTTTTCAATCGCAAAACTTATCCGCGCCTAGTAAGACTCTTTGAAGAGATTCAGGTTCCAATTGCGCCTTCTGAAATGTCATTTTCAGTTTCCATTGATACCTCTCAGAAGAATCCGACTCACCCCAAGCTTGAGTGGGCCGGCAATGATATTAACTCTCTCTTTGGTCAGCGATCCAACTTGCTATCCCCCTCTTTCTGGCGGATGACCTATGACATTCTGCGCTTCAATCGCATGGCAACTAAATTGGCTCATGATCAAATTGCCGCTGGTCATCAATATTCAGAACCGGATGAAACCATTGCAAGCTTCTTAGATCGCAATCGCTTTAGCCAAAGCTTTAGAGAAAATTATTTTTTACCAATGATTGGCGCAATTTGGTCATGCTCTGTTGAGCAGATGCTCGAGTTCCCCATCCAAACCATGATTCGCTTTTGTCACAATCATGGCCTTTTGCAAATTCAGAACCGGCCTCAGTGGCTTACAGTTCGTGGGGGTTCGCGCGAATACGTAAAGCGTATCGTGCATGCCCTTGAACAAAATCATGTCGCCATTAAGCGTGAGGGTGTATTGCGTGTTAATGCAGCGAAAGATGCATCTACTGCTGAAGTTATTAGCGCCTCAGGATCTGCTTTGTTTGATGAGGTAGTAATGGCCTGCCATAGCGATCAAACTCTAGCTCTGCTTCACGGCATTGGCCAAGAAGCCAAAGATATTTTGGCTGCTATTCCATACCAACAGAATCGCGCTATTCTCCACACTGATACAAATTTTCTGCCAGAAACGAAGTGTTGCTGGGCGGCATGGAACTACACCGCAAAATCAGGCGCTACGCCATCATCCAAGCAACATGTGAGCGTGAACTACCTAATTAACCGTCTGCAACCTCTACCACAAGTACTACAAGACACACAAATCATTGTGAGCTTAAACCCTTCCGCAGAACCCGATCCAAAATTAGTACAACAAGAAATTCAGTATTCACATCCTGTATTTGATATGAAGGCAATTCAGGCACAAAAAGAATTGCCACTCATTCAAGGCGCATCCTCAATTTGGTATTGCGGCGCCTGGACCGGATTTGGCTTTCACGAAGATGGATTACGCTCTGGAGAGCTCGTTGCAGAGGCATTAATCGAGAGCCTTCACTCGCCATTAAATGCAATTCCCAAGCAAGATACTTGCTAAATGAATCAAGCAAAAATCAACTTTGGTGTAGTTAAGCATAGCCGCTTAAGGCCGGCAAAAAATGCATTCTCATATGGTGTTTTCACCGTCTCTATTCCTATGCGGGCGCGTAAACGTGACCCGCTCCTTTTGAATGACTCAGGCTTAAGTGACAATCGCCCAGGCTTATGTTCTTTATACGATAAAGATCACGGTCGCGGGGAAGCTGATAGCCTTGCGTGGATCGAAGGGATTTTGCAGGAACATGGCATCAACCAAATTGATGGTGAAATTTGGTTGCAGACCTTTCCCAGAGTTCTGGGGTATGTCTTTAATCCCGTCAGTTTTTGGATTTGCACTGATGCAGATAAAACAGTCCGCGCAATCTTAGCCGAAGTGAACAATACTTTTGGTGAACGGCATTGCTACTTGCTGCACAAGGATTCCGGCGGAGCACTCCGATCTGGCGAAACACTCAGTAGCAAAAAAGTATTTCATGTCTCACCATTTTGCGAGGTTCGTGGCGAATACCAATTTCGGTTCTTATTTGCCGAAGATAGCCAATCCAAACGAAATATCCTTGCCAGAATTGAACTGCATGAAGATGAGATGCCGCTCATTAACACTAGTATCAGCGGAATTAGTCGCCCCCTTACTAAATCTGCTCTATATCTAGCTCTAATGCGCTACCCCTTGATGAGTCTCGGGGTGATATTTCGTATTCATTGGCAGGCATTGAAATTATGGCTAAAAGGTGTACCCTTTCACTCAAAACCCAAACCACCCGAGTTTGAAGTTAGCAAATGAATCGCCCAGGACAAAATTTACTTTCACGCCTCAATTTTTCAAATCATAAAAGAGGCATATCGCATTCACCTAAAGGTGACTACAGCACACAATTTGTTCTCGGCCTGCTATCTCAGTTAAATAGCGGCTATCTCAAAATGACTTTGCCGAATGGCCAGGTAAGGGAATTTGGGAATAAAACAGATGCGCTGCAAGCTGATATTCAAATTTTCGATTGGAAAGTATTTAAGGAACTCCGGACGCATGGGGACATTGGCTTTGCAGAAAGCTACATTCGAGGAGAGTGGGATAGCGCTGACTTAAAAACGATTTTGGAACTTGCCATTCGCAACCGCACCATCCTAGAAAAAGCAATTTACGGTAGCTGGCTTGGATCTATTCTTTACCGCTTGAAGCATTGGCTAAGAGACAACACAAAATCGGGAAGCCGCAAAAATATTCATGCGCACTACGACTTAGGCAATTCTTTCTATAGCCTATGGCTTGATCCTAGTATGAGTTATTCCAGCGCTTGGTTTTCTGAGGGCGATAAGCAAACTCTTGCTAATGCACAACGGGCCAAAATCAAACGCATCTTGAGCTCTCTCAATACCAATCCAGGCGATCACATTTTAGAAGTTGGCTGTGGCTGGGGCGGTGTTATGGAAGAAGCATTGCTCAGCGGCAGATCAATCACAGGGCTTACTTTATCAACCGAGCAAAAAGCGTTCGCGGAAAATCGACTAAAAAACCTCAAGGCGATTTCAAGTAACCCAAATCATTTCGAGGTTCGCCTACAAGACTATCGGGACTGCCAAGAACAATTTGATGGCATCGCTTCCGTTGAAATGTTCGAGGCCGTTGGCGAAAAGCATTGGCCAGAATATTTTCAAACGCTTGCAAAATGCCTTAAACCTAATGGCAAAGCATGCATTCAAACGATTGTCATCGCCGATCATTTGTTCGAGCGCTATCGTCACAGCACCGATTTTATTCAGCAATATGTATTCCCTGGAGGCATGCTTCCATCACGCGCTAGTTTTAAAGCTACCGCCACTAAAGCAGGATTAAGAATCGAAAACGAATTTGCATTCGGAATGGATTACGCCAAAACACTCTCTATCTGGCGCGATAACTTTAATCAAAAACTTCAAGAAATTCGCGATCTAGGTTTCGATGAAGCTTTTGTTCGGCTCTGGAATTTTTATCTTATGTATTGCTCTGCTGGGTTTGCGGAGCGCAGCATTGATGTTGTGCAATTTACTTTGAGCCACTCATTATCAAAGGCATCGTCTGATGCTCTGACTCCATGAAGCAAAAAGGAATCGACAGCTTTTCGGGTAAGCGCATTTGGATTATTGGCGCTTCCAGTGGAATTGGTGAGGCATGCGCTAAATCATTAATTAACCAAAATGCGCGAGTCATTCTTTCCAGTAGAAGGGTTGAGCGCTTAAACACGATTGCGCAAGAAGCAAAAGTTGATCAAGCATTAGTAATACCGCTAGATGTGACCAATGATGATCAGCTAGCTACTGCTTATGAAAAGATTATCAAAGCGTGGGGCGGAATCGATTTACTCTTATTCGTATCGGGCATCTACACCCCCTTGAGAGCTGATGACTTTGATATTCATATTGCCGAAAAAACTATTGACGCTAATCTTCTTGGACCTATGAAAGCGGTAGGGCTTGTGCTGCAAAAAATGCTTCAGACTCAACAGGGAAATATTGCGATTGTGGGCAGTGTTGCCGGCTATAGCGGCTTACCCAAGGCTTTGGCATACGGCCCCAGCAAAGCAGCCATCATCAACTTTTGCGAAATCCTGTACTACGACTTACTTCCCAAAGGCATTGGGGTGCATATGATTTCTCCAGGCTTTGTGGCAACAGAGGCGACCGCACAGAATGATTTTGAAATGCCCGCTCTAATTAGCGCCGAAGAAGCCGCCTCGGAAATATTAAAAGGCATTCAGAAAGGTGAATTTGATATTCACTTTCCAAAACGATTCTCAAGGTTTTTGAAGTTCCTGAGAATCTTACCTTACCCAATCTATTTTTGGATTGTGCGACGCTTCGTGAAAATCTGAAGCCTGGTTAAACTCAGGCTTGATTAATCATTATTGGTGACTATTGCCGATATTTATCTTTGCGAATTTTTTCTTCAAGATAATCCATCACTGCAATCGCCTTGGCCTTAGTGCCAGCAATCGATGGCGAAGTTACGTACTTACCTTGCATCACAATAGTTGGCACACCATCAATGCGATAAGCCTCGGTCAATTGTTTCGCAGCTCTCGCTTTTGAAACAACAGCAAAGGAACGGTAAGTTGCAAGGAAACTATTGCGATCAACACCCTGTGAAGCAACCCAATCTGCAATTTCAGTTTCGGTAAGTAGACGCTTATTTTCTTTATGCATCGCATACATCACCTTTTCATTAAGCGCATCACCTTTGCCCATCGACTCAAGGGCATAGTACAACTGGCTATGGGGCAAGAAATCATCCCGAAATGCTACTGGCACTCTACGGAAAACGACATCCTTAGGTTGACGTTTAACCCAAGCGCTTAACTCAGGCTCAAAGTCATAACAGTGTGGACAACCGTACCAAAAAAACTCAATAACCTCGACCTTCCCTTTTGCCTCTATTGGCTGCGGCACAGGCAGAACTCGATAATCAAAACCTTCTTCAATTTTCTGTGCATGGACTGCGCCACACAAAAACACCAAGGTAAATGCTAAAAAAATTCGTTTGCTAAATGAGATCATATTTGCAGTTTATTTACTTGTTTTAATGAGAGTAGATTTAATACCCATACCATTTAATTTATCGCGAGCTGGACTGCTTTCTTCAACGCTGACGTAGGGTCCAGTACGAACACGCCACAAAGTATTGCCATCACTAGTTACTTCGCTCAATTGCGCCTGAATTCCTTGAATTGCTAAGACCGCCTTTTGAGCATCTGCGTCAGCACGTTTTGTAAATGCGCCTACCTGTAAGAAATAAATCGCGTCGCCTTTTGGAGCAGCTGCAGAGCTAGCTGCCTCGGCTGATTTCTTGCCGCTGACCAAATCACCAATAGGGTCACTGGATGCAGGCGCCGGAAGCTTGCCCTGCAAAGGCTTATTTAAATCCGGCTGCTCAGCTGGTGCAGCAGCTTCACCCTCAGCTGGAGTTGCAGGCTTAATCGTCATTGGTAGATTCGGCGCCCGAACTCCAGGTCTTTCTTGTGGAGTATTTTTAGAAAGATAAAAAGCAATTACAAAAGCAATCCCCAAGCCAGCACCTAAGCCAAACACAAAACCCAGAATGGTTCCGCCATACTGAGAGTTGTAATTTGAGGCGTTCATATTGGCATCTATGTTTTGCTTTTTGAAGCTTGCTAGTTGATTCGGTTTTTTCATCATATCCTAATCTTACATATTCACTTCATTCATTGCCACTACATCTTCGCTGGCGCGGATACCCCTAAGACTCTCAATCCATTCTGCAGAACCTGGCGTGTTGCCGACAACAATGCAAGGCGGGCAAGTTTTAACGGCTCATCATCTACCAACACACGATCAGCGTTGTAGAAGGTATGGAAATCACCAGCCAAGTCACGCAAGTAGAAAGCAAGGGCATGCGGCGCCAGCTCTGCTGCCGCATTGGTTAAAACCTCTGGATACTCTGCCAAACGTCTTAACAAATGATCAGATGCTTTGCTTTGCAATAAGGATAGATCGGTATTTGTTAAATCAACAGGCTTGCCACCCCATTGCTGCAAGATTGAGCTAATACGCGCATGTGCGTACTGCACATAGAACACTGGGTTCTCATCATTTTGTGCAAGGGCTAAATCAATATCGAATACGAATTCAGTGTCGGCTTTACGAGATATCAAGAAGAAGCGAACCGCATCACGCCCACGCTGTAATGCTAATTCTCTTTCTTCGGGAGTCATTTCTGGGGTAACGCCACCGGACCACTCGATGAGATCGCGCACAGTCACATAAGAACCTGCACGTTTTGAAATCTTTACCTCTTCACCATGACGCATCACGGTCACCATCTTATGCAAAACATAATCTGGGTAGGTCTTCGGAATATCCCATCCACGTTTTTGAGCAACACCTTGTAAGCCAGAGCGTACACGAGCGATGGTTCCGTGGTGATCGCTTCCTTGCACGTTAATCACTTTCTCAAAGCCACGATTCCATTTGCTGGTGTGATAAGCCACATCCGGAACAAAATAAGTAAAGCTTCCATCTGACTTTCGCATCACGCGATCTTTATCATCGCCGTCATCGGTGGTCTTCAACCACAAGGCGCCTTCAGCTTCATAGGTTTTTCCGATTGTCTGCAAATCTTGAACGATCTGATTGACACTGCCATCTGTATACAAGGATGACTCCAAGTAGTAACAATCAAACTTCACACCAAAAGTCTTCAAATCAATATCTTGTTCGTTACGCAAATATGCCACTGCAAATTTACGAATGGACTCAAGATCATCTTGATAATCGGGCGACGCTTTAAAAGCAGAAGCAATTTCTGCAATATATTCACCGTTATAAGCCTGCTCAGGCCAATCGGCATCTCCAGGTTTTAGACCCTGTAAGCGTGCTTGAACAGACAACGCTAGATTCGCAATTTGTACACCAGCATCGTTGTAATAAAACTCACGATGTACTTTGATTCCTTGAGTAGCCAATAAGTTAGCTAATGCATCCCCAAGAGCGGCCTGTCTACCATGTCCAACATGCAAAGGACCGGTTGGGTTTGCCGAAACAAACTCAATCATGGCGCTGCTAACTGGTCCAGAGCCCTGTGTAACTTCACCAAAATGAACACCAGACGCAAGAATCTCTCCAACAACCGCAGTTTTAGCTTGGTTACTCAATCGAAAATTAATAAAACCGGGACCCGCGATTTCGCAGGATGAAATTAATTGATCGAAGCCAGCTTGTTTTTGCAGTCGATCTACTAAGGTTTGAGCCAAATCTCGCGGATTGAGCTTCCATGCCTTTGAAAGCTGGAGGGCGATATTACATGCCACATCCCCATGATCGACCGCCTTTGGCCTTTCTAAACGGGGGGTTGGGGCACCATCTAAGCCACGCTCCTGAGCAAGGCCTTGTAGAGCCGAGCTCAACATATCAATTAAACGGTTTTTATTGGTCTGCAACATAGATAAGTGAGTTTATCAGGTGGTAAGCTGTTGAAATGATCTATCAATTTCGCTCTAAAGCTGGTCCAGATGTCATCATGCTGGCTGATCTGACCAAGCGAATCTTCGATATCTTGGGTCGCCCGCTTGAGCCCAGGGGAATTTTGACTCAAGAGCAATTGCCCGCCCTGATTACCACCCTAGAAACTGCCATCTTGAATGATCTAGAGGAGCGCAAAAAAGCGAGTGAAAATAAAGATAGTGAATCCGAGAAACCCAAGTTAGCTGATCGACTTGGTCAAAGGGCGTATCCATTTTTAGAACTCATGAAACAGGCTCGAGCAAAAAACGAGCCCATCATGTGGGGCGTTTAATCAACCAAGCTCGCAAGTTGACGTCGTACATCATTAACTGATTGGCCGCGACGTTTTGCTAAATCCTCAAGTTGCTCTGAGGTAATTTTTCCAACATTGAAATATTGCGCGTCTGGATGAGCCAAATAGAAACCGCTTACGCTTGACGCAGGATTCATCGCCAGAGATTCAGTAAGGGTCATGCCGATATCTTCAGACCCAATCACACGAAGTAAATCTTCCTTCACTTCATGCGCAGGGCAGGCAGGATACCCAGGTGCTGGACGAATACCACGATATTCCTCATTAATCATTTGATCATTAGTCAGCAACTCATCAGTTGCATAGCCCCACAAATCCGTACGAACACGATGGTGCATTAATTCAGCGAAAGCTTCAGCCAAACGATCTGCTAGCGCCTTCAACATAATGGCACTGTAATCATCATGCTTAGCTTGGAACTCAGCCACTTTCTTTTCAACACCATGACCAGCAGTCACCGCAAAACAACCAATGTAATCCGCAACACCAGTATCTTTTGGTGCAACATAATCCGCCAGGCAACGATTCGGTCTGCGAACACCATCAATCACTGGACGCTCTGATTGTTGACGTAAGTTATGCCAAACAAACAAAGGGTGTTTGCGTTCTTCGTCGCTATACAAAACAATATCGTCCCCAACCGTATTGGCGGGATAGAAAGCAACTACACCATCAGCCTGAAGCCACTGTCCTTTAATCAGCTTATCCAACATACCCTGAGCATCAGCATAAACCTTACGCGCCTCTTCCCCAACCACTTCATCATCTAAGATGGCCGGGAACTTTCCTGCCAAATCCCAGGTCTGAAAGAATGGAGTCCAGTCGATGTACTTAGCAATATCGCTAAGAGCAAAATTCTTAAAGACACGACGTCCAATAAATTTTGGCTTCTCGGGAACATACGCTGACCAATTAATCATCTCGCGATTTTTGCGCGCTTCTTCCAGTGAGATGCTTGGTGTTGCTTTCTTATTTGCATGCTGCTCACGAATACGAGCATAGTCATCACGTAAATCTTGAATAAATTTCTTTGCACTCTCGTCAGACAATAGGCTTGATGCCACAGACACGGAACGAGATGCATCAGGCACATACACAACTGGGCCATCATAGTGAGGCGCTATCTTTACAGCGGTATGAACCCGTGAAGTCGTAGCGCCACCAATCATCAAAGGAACTTGGCGAGAACGGAAATACTCATCGCGCTGCATCTCTTGCGCAACGTATGTCATTTCTTCTAGTGAAGGTGTAATTAATCCAGAGAGGCCAACAATGTCCGCATTCTCCTCTTTGGCACGCTTCAAAATTTCCGCACAAGGCACCATCACACCCATATTGGCGACTTCAAAGTTATTACATTGAAGCACTACCGTAACAATATTCTTACCAATATCATGGACATCGCCCTTGACGGTGGCCATCACAATCTTGCCCTTAGCTTTAGCCTCGCCACCCGCAGCAATGTGTTGGCGCTTTTCTTCCTCAATGTAAGGAATCAAAATTGCTACAGCCTGCTTCATCACACGCGCGCTCTTCACCACCTGAGGTAAGAACATTTTGCCGGCGCCAAACAAGTCGCCCACAACATTCATGCCATCCATCAGCGGACCTTCAATGACCTCGATTGGTCTACCACCTGCGCCCATGATTTCTGCGCGCAACTCTTCAGTATCTTCTTCAATGAATGTCGTGATGCCATGAACTAAGGCGTGGGTTAAACGCTCGCGTACTGGCGCTTCACGCCATACTAAATTCTCAACCTGCTTAGTGCCATCACCTTTAAATTGGTCGGCAATCGCCAAGAGTCTCTCAGTTGGTGTTTGACCATCTTTTTCTTTAAAACGATTAAGCACTACATCTTCGACACGCTCACGTAATTCTGGATCAAGATCCGCATAGACACCCAGTTGGCCAGCATTAACGATACCCATATCCATGCCAGCTTGAATGGCATGGTAAAGAAATACCGTGTGAATTGCCTCCCGTACCCGATCATTTCCACGGAAAGAAAAGCTCACATTTGAAACGCCGCCACTGACTTTGGCACCAGGAAGGTTCTCTTTTATCCAACGAGTAGCGTTAATGAAATCCACGGCATAGTTATCGTGCTCTTCAATACCAGTCGCAATCGCAAAGATATTTGGGTCGAAAATAATGTCCTCTGCAGGAAAGCCAATCTCGTTTACGAGAATGTCATAGCTTCGCTGACAAATTTCTATCTTGCGTTGGAACGTATCAGCCTGACCAGCTTCATCAAATGCCATCACGACCGTTGCGGCACCATAACGACGTATCAGAGCAGCTTGCTTACGGAAAGGCTCCTCACCCTCTTTCATAGAAATCGAATTAACGATTGGCTTGCCCTGTATGCACTTTAAGCCCGCCTCAATTACACTCCATTTTGAAGAGTCGATCATGATGGGTACGCGCGCAATATCTGGTTCAGAAGCAATAAGATTGAGGAAGCGCGTCATTGCCGCTTCAGAATCAAGCATTGCTTCATCCATGTTGATGTCAATGACTTGGGCGCCATTTTCAACTTGCTGACGCGCTACCGCGAGTGCGTCATCAAATTGATTATTCAGAATCATTCGTGCAAACGCTTTAGAGCCCGTCACATTGGTACGCTCTCCAATGTTGACGAAGCCGACATCGGTAGTCACATTGAACGGCTCTAATCCAGACAGCTTCATTGCTGGAATGGTTTGCATTTGATTTTTGTTTTCTACCTTACTCATGCTTCTTCAGCCTCTTCTCGATAGAAAACTCTAGGCTTGCGTTTTGCAACAGCATTCGCAATTGCGCGAATATGATCTGGTGTGGTGCCACAGCAACCGCCCACCAAGTTCACTAACCCGTCTTTCGCAAAACCATCTACCAACCTTGAAGTAATTTCAGGGGTCTCATCAAATCCTGTGTCACTCATCGGGTTAGGTAAACCCGCATTTGGATAGCAAGACACTGCAGCGTCGCAAATACGGGCTAGCTCGGCTATATAAGGGCGCATTAAGGCTGCACCCAGAGCGCAATTGAGCCCAAAGGTCAATGGCTTAATGTGGCGCAAACTATTCCAAAACGCCTCAACGGTTTGCCCAGAAAGAATTCTTCCAGAGGCATCCGTTACAGTTCCCGAAATCATGACTGGCAAACGCTCGCCAGTCTCTTCAAAGAATTCATCGAGAGCGAACAATGCTGCTTTTGCATTTAGCGTATCGAAAATAGTTTCAACTAAAAATAAATCTACTCCGCCCGCAAAGAGCCCTTCGATTTGTTCGCGATATGAAGCACGCAAAGCATCAAAAGTAATATTGCGAGCGCCTGGATCATTTACATCAGGAGAAATACTCGCAGTTTTTGGAGTTGGTCCAATCGCACCAGCAGCAAAACGTGGCTTGTTCGGAGTGCTGTACTTATCACAGGCAGCGCGTGCAAGTTTTGCTGAGACCTCATTCATCTCTCGGGCCAAGCCAGGCATTTTGTAATCTTCTTGTGCTACCGAGGTGGCGCCAAAAGTATTTGTTTCAACAATGTCAGCACCAGCATCCAAATACTTCTCGTGAATCTCGCTAATGATTTGGGGCTGTGTCAGCACCAACAATTCATTATTTCCTTTGAGGTCACCGGGGTGCTCTGCAAAACGAGCATTTCCTGGTAGCCCACGGTAATCTGCTTCAGTTAACTTGTATTGCTGAATCATGGTCCCCATCGCGCCATCCAATATGAGGATGCGTCGCTTTAAAAGCTCAGGAAGCGCCTGACCGCGGGTATAAGGCTGGGACAAACCATTAAATTGCATTGCTTAACCAGGATTGATCTCTAGAATCCCTTATTCTATTGGAAAAGCCACTTTTTATTTGCCTTGGAGCCGCCATGTTTGGAACTATTCCAGAATTCAATCAAAGTCTTGAGATGTTTAAAACTATGTGGGGACAAGGCGCAGCAGGTCAAGCTGGACAGTTTCCCTTCACCACGGATGCCTCAAAAGCGGCTGGTGGCTTAGGAGCCGCCTTTCCAGGCATGGACATCGAAGAACTTGAGAAACGCATCAAGGATCTGAAAAGCGTTGAAAACTGGCTGAATCTCAACCTCAATATTCTGAAGTCGACGATTCAGGGGCTGGAAGTACAGCATGCAACGATGATGGCCCTGAAATCATTTGGAGACGCAGTCTCCGCAGCAAGTTCTGTAGCCACACCCAAATCGGGATCTAGCGAGAGTCCTAAAACAACAAAAGCTAAACCGCGGAAAACCGCAACACGCCGTCCTCGCAAAGCTGGCGATCCAACTTACCTCGACGAAGTAGGTAATTCAGATGAGCAATAGCCTCACCCATTGCAAAAGTCAGCTGGTGAATATCGAGTTCTCGTTTAAATAAAACCGGAACAATTTCGCGGGCAGTAATCGGCTTTTGGCATGCCCCCAATGCGTCAGCCAAGCGCTCGTCATGATGCGCATTTAATTGTTCAATTCTGGGCTTGATGCCAACAAAAGGTTTTCCATGGGATGGCAATACCAGCGTGTCATTTGGCAAAGGCAAATACTTTGTCAAAGAATATAGATACAAGCCTAATGGATCAGCATCTGGATCAGCATCATAAACGCTGACATTCGTAGAGATCCGCGGCAACAACATGTCCCCCGAAATCAATACCTTTAAGTTTTTACAAAATAGCGATGCATGCTCTGGCGCATGCCCATAACCCATGATGACTTGCCAATCATTTCCACCAATCGAAATGATCTCGCCATCAAGGACGCGACGATATTGTCGGGGCACCCCTGGAACCATATTACTGTAGTAGTTTGAACGCGCCCGAATTTTTTCTAAATCCTCTGGTGCAGTTAAACCATGCTTTTGAAAATGGTCAGCAGAACCGCCGCCACCTGCACGCGCACCAACTGCTGCGCCACCCTCTTTGCAACTTAACCATTGCGCCGTCAAATAATCAGTCATGGATATCCACAAAGGGGCATTCCATTTTTCGCACAACCACTGAGACAGGCCAACATGATCTGGGTGCATGTGCGTCACAATCACACGCAATACTGGCAAGCCCTCTAATTGAGTTGCAAAAATAGCTTGCCACGATGCTTTCGTTTCATCATTAGCAATGCCGCAGTCCACAATTGTCCAACCATCAACTCCATTGAACTGATCACGCAATAGCCAAAGATTAATGTGATCTAAGGCAAATGGAAGTCGCATGCGCAACCAACGAACTCCAGG